>CAZHAH010000197.1:0-10435 GCA_964530095.1 uncultured Desulfobacteraceae bacterium
GTCCCCCCACACCCCCCGTTTCTTTTTATTTTATTTTTTTTAATCATACAAGGTTCTAAGGTAGGTTTCTCTACTAATTTACAATAAATTGCAATAATAAAACCCGAGCAAGATTTAAAAAGGATCGGCCGTCCCAATTAAACGATTATTTATGCTATTTTTCTACAGAATATAGTTTAGCTTTTGGCGCAATTTTATTTAGTTTTTTTTGTCACTGCTTTTTTGGGGGCCATCTGCTTAAGTTTGGTCTCTGGTTGATGATAACGGCGATAATAACGCGTTAATGTTGTGTAGGTGAAAACCGTGTTAACCATTGGGATTTTAATCAGATGCCAGAACACCCAATAAGAGATTAAAAGTGCCGTGATATAATCGATAAAATATACTGTTATATAGGGAAAAAAGTAACCGAGCGTGGGTATTTTATAATACATCGCGTGCAGCCTATACAGCAAATATGACATCACCGGAACCGAACCAAGAAAGTATAATAGAATAGCCCAGGAATGGCCCGCCTCCACGGCCCTTTTGCTGCAATAGCCCATGCATCGTAAACAAACTTCGCAATGATAAGTCCAGTAGGGACGTTTCCTATTACCGACAGGTCTCATCTCAATGGCCTGATTGGGACAGAACTTAGCACACAGTCCACACCCCACACAGCGGTTATTGGAAAACATGACCTTTGCCATAAAGAGTTTCCCGATCAGGAGATAGCCGATGGGGAAAAGCGGAATCAGCCAGAAGATGCCGATGCTCCACAATGCCTCCCACAGGTTGTTGCGCGTAAAATAGACGCGACGCCCTTTCATGATGCGGGGCACCAATCGCGCCAACTTCTGCTCCGCTTTCTTAGAAATTGCCTCTACATTTTTGGAATGCAGGCCCCAATGAAAATTGATAAAATTTGATGGCATGTCCAGGCTGAAAAGCGCTCGAGGACGATATCCTTTTATCATCATGAGAAAGGCGGCCAGAAAAGCCCCAAAACCTGCCGCACCGGGAATCCGCAAAGGCCCCACTTTAATCCCGCCGCGGGTGGCCGCACACAGGGACGGAACCTTGTTTTGCCTGCGCATCTTTAACAAAAACTTGATCATAGACCACGGCGGCATAAACCCGTGCGCAGGAAACAAAACCCCCACCAAGGTGTCCTTGGAAAGGATCGGTTCGTTTTTCGTATCCGCTTCATCTATCATCACGATCTTTATATCTTCTATATATGGGTTGGCCATTTCCTTCATTTGGCATGCCATGCGATAGGTATTGCCGGTTCCGCTCATCACATAGAAGATCGCATTATTAAAAAGATCGCCATCCAAGTTAGACAAGGACTCCTTCCTCCTCTGAAAGACGGCCAACGCCAATAATTCTTTCTTCTTCAGTCACATATACGACTTTATCTGTAGGAGCTATTGATCCGCCATAATTGGTACTACGATAAAAGGCGGCAAGGTCATTCACATCCGATGCCTTCGCACTATGGATTTTCATACCCCTCGTTTCATCTTCCAACAATAATAATAGATCGAAAATTGTGTTCAGATAACCTATTGGGGTAAACTGAATATCACAAAGTAGTTAATAACCCAAGACGTTAAGATTAATTTGGGGTTGCTGAATCGAAAGGGACACCAGACAGTCGGTAGATGCTAAGATATTTAAAAATTGACTACTAATCAGAAACCTAATCCTGTGCCGCCGTAACCTTTGACCAGCATGCATTAAGCAAGCCCCACCCCCTAAAAGAAATCGGACTACAGTTTGCCTGCGACAATAACCCTATGCCTTTTCTTTAATAGTCTCGAAGGTTTTTTTCATCCCGGTCATTACCAAACCGCTGTCGCTTCCCACGGCAATAAACCGGTAGCCCATATCATAAACCACGGGGATGTGTTCGCTGCCCGGCAGCAGGATGCCGGCGGCTTTACCTTGCTCTTTGGCTATACGCCCTACTTTCTTGAGCGCGTCCTTAAAAGCGGGATGATTGAAGTTAAGAGGGAGGTTTAGATTAACACTCAGGTCCAAGGGGCCTACAAAAAGCACATCGACGCCATCTACGGCGGCAATAGCGCTCAGATGATTCAAGGCCTTTTCGGATTCGATCTGAACAATGGTAAGCAGATTGTTGTTGGCCTGTTCAAAATATTCTTTGAAGCCGCTGCCGAAACCTGTTGTTCGGGGACTGCTGGCAACGCCGCGCACGCCGGCAGGTGGGTATTGCATCGCAGATACAGCATATTTGGCCTCTTCGGCATTTTGAACGTAAGGAACCATTATCCCTATGGCCCCCAAATCCAAAGCGCGTTTAAACCGTGGCATCTCGTTCCAGGCGATTCTGACGATCGGTGCCGCCGGCCGAGATCCTATGGCCTGAATCTGGTGGAGCAGCGTCATGTTGTCACCGGGACCATGTTCCTGGTCCAACAAGATCCAATCGTAGCCGATTCGAGCGGCCATTTCTACGGTCAGGCTGGATCCTAAGTTGCACCATGCCCCAGCCATTAGTTCGCCTCTCAGCACGCGTTCTCGTATAAATTTCATTTAGGCCTCCAATACGTCTGTGAAAAATTGCTAAAAAAGTGCCGCGTATGATTGCAGATAAACGTTGAGTCGAAAAAATTATACATATCACAAATCAGGCCTGGATTTCCAGTCGCGATTCCATGGGTTGGAGTAGTTGTCCGCTATTTGGGGAACATCGAAAGAGATGCTATGGTTACCTTAAAAGTTACTGATTCTGGCAAATCCATAATAATCATTGCTTTTCAAAAACAGCATTCCCTAGCGTTCGCTTAGCGACATGCCTTATAGCATTGACCCGTATCCCAGCGGCATGGTATATCCATTCGCGCAAAATCGCGGATGAAGCGTCGCCGTTTTCTGATGTTGCAAATAACGCTTTGTCTTACCATAGGGAGGAAACCAATTGGCCATCACGGCAAATGCGCAGGGGAAAAATGGCTGGCGGTTTTGGATCCGCCGGGGCATCTTAATAGGCATCGGAATCATCTTGGGGGGATGTCTGCTCGTCCAAAAAGCCCCGCAAATCGATCGGCCCGACGGCACTTACCTATATGGTGAGCCATCCGTCCGTGAGAAATTGGGGGAGCGGCTCGATCGGTATGTGCGCATGGGTTTGGACAACTATGATCTCAAGGCTGCTTATCATGTATTGACGGTGACCTATCCCTATGATGAATCCGTTTTCCCGCCTGAAATCGCCGCCCCCACCATCGTGTGGGATGAAAAACAGGCCGATGTCGGCCGCTGGTTGGTTTGGGTGGCTTTTGACGGAAGGCATAAGCCCTTATATGCCGTATGCGACCAATCGCAGTGGACCCCGAACAGGGTATTATGGGAGGTGATCAAGAAACACTCCCTTCAGGGATCCGCTCAAATTACCGTCCTGGGGGTGAACCGCCGCCGACCGTTTGAAGTCCTTTCAAAGGGTAGCGTCCGATTTTCAACCACCCGTGATCCTGTAGGGGCGCCGATAATGTATCGGTTGGTTCCGCCGGTTTTTTCATATGCCCTCAAACATCCGAAAAAAATGCAATGGTGCCTGGCCGATATTTCATCATATAAAAAACCGGACGTCATTATGGCTCAACAACCGGTTTGCGGCAGTTGCCATACCTTTTCGCAGGATGGACGTATTATGGGCATGGACATGGATTATAATAAGGACAAAGGGGCTTTCGCGCTGGCCCCCGTCCACCCGCAGATCACCCTGAGCGCGAAAGATTTTATCAGTTGGAATGATTTCCCCAAAATCGATTTTCGACCAAGCACCGGCTTGTTTTCGCGCCTATCCCCTGACGGCCGGTACGTGATGAGTACGGTCAATGAAATATCCCTTCTGGTTACCATCAACGACCCCTATTGCTCGCAGCTGTTTTACCCTTTAAGGGGCATCCTGGCCTATTATTCACGCCAGGATAAAAAGATACACGCCTTGGCAGGAGGGAATCTGCCCAATTTTGTACAAACCGACCCTTCTTGGAGTCCGGATGGAAAATATTTGCTTTTTTCCCGTGTGGCCATGAATCAGAAGCTTATCCGGCGACTCGGCCGCCGGACGATCTTCCCGACCGAGAATGCCGGCATTGATCAGCTCAACAAACGCTATCCGGTACAGTTTAACGTTTACCGCCTCCCTTTTAATAACGGGAAAGGCGGCTTGGCAGAACCGTTGGCCGGTGCAAGCGACAACGGCCGTAGCAATTATTTTGCCCGCTATTCGCCCGACGGCAAATGGATTGTCTTCACCCAAAGCACCACGGGTCTCGCAATCCAGCCCGACAGCGAGTTGTATATTGTTCCGGCATCCGGTGGAACCGCAAAAAAGATGCGCTGCAACCGCCGCAGGGTCAATTCCTGGCATACGTGGTCGCCCAACGGTAAGTGGCTGGCATTTGTATCCAAGGAATACTCACCCGATACGGAGCTGTTTTTAACCCACATCGATGCGCAGGGAAATGACAGTCCGCCGATTCGGCTCCGGCGCTTCAGCGAATCCGGATATGCCGTTAATGTTCCCGAATTTGCGAATATCGCCGCCCGAGGTATCCGCAATATTCGACTAAAAGGACATTAAGGAGACTGGTGAAATGTCGGCGGATGGGAATTTGTTCTTTAGGTACCATTTATTTTGTTGGTTAATCAGCTTAGACTTGTTCCGGAATAAACCGCAACTTTAAATCATAAATCGAGGAGAAGAAAAATGAATCAAAAACGGTATTTGAGAGGGGGGTTCTGCTTTTATTAATCCTTTATCTTTCAGGATGTGTCGGGGGAGGACTATATCAGGCAAATGTCAAACTTAAGGAGCAAAAGCATGAGGATGCAATACCGTTATACAAAACGTTTCTGGCTGAGAATCCCAATTCAATGGAAGCAAGAAGCAGACTCGGTTTTGCCTATTTGAAAACAGGGCGTCTGGATGAGGCGATCGGTGAATTTGAGAAAGTGCTAAAAAAGGAACCGGGAGAACCTTTCTCGACCTTGTATTTAGGGCTGGCATTTTTTAATAAAGGACAGATCGGCAAAACCATCAAAATTTGGAATGGGTACAGAAATAAAAACCAGCCGGCGGTTGAAGATGAAATCAAGCGTCAGATCACATTACTTCAAATAGCAGAGAGTCAGCGTATGGCTAAAAAGGCGCTGGCAGAAGAAAAGAAACTAATGACGATCGAACCGAAAGAAAATACGATTGCGGTATCTTACTTTAAAGATTTATCTGCAGACAAAAGCATGGCGCCTTTTCAAAAAGGTCTGGCGGCCATGGTGACAACGGATTTGGCCAAAATCAAATCACTCAAGGTTGTCGAACGTGTCCGGTTACAGTCTCTTTTAGAAGAAATGGCCCTGGGCCAAATGGGTATTGTGGATGAGCATACGGCACCTCGAATGGGACGGCTTCTGGGTGCGAAAACATTTGTTGTCGGAAGTCTGCGCAAAGGGAGCATTGAAGTAGTTACTTCCGTAAATGGCAAAACCGGATCAATGCGGGCAGCCCTGAATGATTTCTGGCAAATACCGCCCGGCATTATCCAGACAGTTGCGAATGCCCTGAACATTGTTTTGACGCCGGCGGAAAAAAATGCAATCGGGATGGTACACACGAAAAACTTGAAGGCCTTTATTTTTTACGGGAAGGCCCTCATGGCCAAGGATGCCGGCAACTGGAAACAAGCCAAGGACCTATTTATGAAGGCACTAAAAGAAGACCCCCTGTTTGCGCTTGCCCTTATAGAGTCTGCTGGTTGTCCCGGAGCGAGTTCTCCTTCCACTGCTTCCTTGAGGAGCATGGCGGCACCTCAGATGGCAAGCACAGCCAGTGCAGCCGTGGATGCGGCTCAAACAGATCATGGAACTGCCGGTTCCGAGGCTTCTTCTGCCGCATCAGACAGCAGCGAAGGCGGTGGTGGTGGTGGCTACTAACGTTTTGAGGGCAATCCAAAATACAGCGGGTAGGGCAAAAGCCCTACCCGCTATCTAAACATTTCCCGTCCCCTTCATATCCCTTTGAATAAAAAATCTTTGCCTCAATCCAAAAAGTGGAATTTTTTGCTCATCCCGATAGAGCTTTTATCATCTCGTTCACTTGGCTCTCTGTCGCGATGGGGTGTACTTTGAAGAAACAAAATGGCACATATTGTTGGAGGGCGTTCATCACTTCTACCTCACTACCTTCAAAGACGGAATATCCGTTGCGTTCACCCACAAACGCCCCCCATTCCTTTGTTATTCCCCTTTCAATGTCTTGTCTAACCATAGCCATTAGGAGACTCCATCCCCCTCCTCGTTCTTTTGGATCAATAGGGATTTTCGTTTGGTCTACTTCCCAAAGTGCCAGATATCGTCCCATGATATTTCCTCCAATTTGTTCGTATATTGTTACGGTTAAGATTAGTGTAGAACTATTCCACCCAAGCAGATCAAAGAGATGGAATGTCAACTGCTTTTCCCCAATGCTGCAAGGGAGTCCGACATTCCCATTAACGGTTCAATTTTCCAGGCAAATCCTTCGATCGCATAGAAGGGAAGCATCAGCTTTGTTATTTCTACGGCTGCTTCATCCACCCTTCCTTTCTCCACAAAAATTAGATTGTAGCCCTTTAATCCACGCTCACCATCGGAACATCCGAAAGTCTGCCATTTCCTAATACAGGATGGGAGTGGATTTGCGGTCACCTTAAGATAAGTTTTCGACCACTCTTCGGTCTTGTTGTATGGAATCCATTGCGTCCCCATAAATATCATAACTTTTCACCTCCTTTTTTATAAGGGTTCGAATTGCCCTAAGATGTAGCTCCCGACAGAACAAACGATGTCCTGTCAGGAGTGTGGTAGGCATAATTTGAGGGGGTTCTCCATTGAACCGCAACAGCGAGCGCATTCCCCGTGGCTTGTTGCGGGGTTAGCGAGCGAATTAATAATAAGACATAATTCCTTTCGGGGGAAGATTCCCCGTAGCTTGCTGCGGGGAGCTTCAATCTTTGCCTGATTGTCAGGTTAACTATTATGAAGCTATCTCAAAAATGTCCTTTGGCCCAATGTCGGCGTTGGGTCTTCGTTTCAAGTCCTCAACATACTTGAGTATGCCTGCGGGTTGAAACTCAGCCCCGCCTTGACCTTGAACCAAAATCCTATTTTTGAGATGGCTTCATGGGAAACCAAAATATATTTTGGAGCAGCAGTATTTAAAATAGAAAAAGTGTTCAGAGATTCAATTAGAAAAGTAACCCCGGTTGCACTTGAGAATGAGGCGAGAAGAAGACAGAATCTGAAAAATCCAGCCCAATAAATTAGCTGTCAGAGAGGATCAACGGTTATGCCATTTTTGAGAGAGATATGTATGGTCTTGAAACCATTAAAATTTCTATTTAGTCATGTCAATAGTAAATAAATAAAAGAAGATAGATTTACAATTCCACCTTTTGTCCTTCCAATACTCCCCCCATTTTTGATAGGCATTTTATAGGTGAAAAATAGGCTTGATCAGAGAGATGGAATGTCAACTGCTTTTCCCCAATGCTGCAAGGGAGTCCGACATTCCCATTAACGGTTCAATTTTCCAGGCAAATCCTTCGATCGCATAGAAGGGAAGCATCAGCTTTGTTATTTCTACGGCTGCTTCATCCACCCTTCCTTTCTCCACAAAAATTAGATTGTAGCCCTTTAATCCACGCTCACCATCGGAACATCCGAAAGTCTGCCATTTCCTAATACAGGATGGGAGTGGATTTGCGGTCACCTTAAGATAAGTTTTCGACCACTCTTCGGTCTTGTTGTATGGAATCCATTGCGTCCCCATAAATATCATAACTTTTCACCTCCTTTTTTATAAGGGTTCGAATTGCCCTAAGATGTAGCTCCCGACAGAACAAACGATGTCCTGTCAGGAGTGTGGTAGGCATAATTTGAGGGGGTTCTCCATTGAACCGCAACAGCGAGCGCATTCCCCGTGGCTTGTTGCGGGGTTAGCGAGCGAATTAATAATAAGACATAATTCCTTTCGGGGGAAGATTCCCCGTAGCTTGCTGCGGGGAGCTTCAATCTTTGCCTGATTGTCAGGTTAACTATTATGAAGCTATCTCAAAAATGTCCTTTGGCCCAATGTCGGCGTTGGGTCTTCGTTTCAAGTCCTCAACATACTTGAGTATGCCTGCGGGTTGAAACTCAGCCCCGCCTTGACCTTGAACCAAAATCCTATTTTTGAGATGGCTTCATGGGAAACCAAAATATATTTTGGAGCAGCAGTATTTAAAATAGAAAAAGTGTTCAGAGATTCAATTAGAAAAGTAACCCCGGTTGCACTTGAGAATGAGGCGAGAAGAAGACAGAATCTGAAAAATCCAGCCCAATAAATTAGCTGTCAGAGAGGATCAACGGTTATGCCATTTTTGAGAGAGATATGTATGGTCTTGAAACCATTAAAATTTCTATTTAGTCATGTCAATAGTAAATAAATAAAAGAAGATAGATTTACAATTCCACCTTTTGTCCTTCCAATACTCCCCCCATTTTTGATAGGCATTTTATAGGTGAAAAATAGGCTTGATCAGAAATCAATACATTGGATGGTTGTTTGGATGTTTGCCATACTGGTAGAAAAGTGCGTCAACAATAAAAAATCAATGAATAAAATCCCTTTTCGGACATTAGGCAGGAACGTGCTCGTAAGGAGATATATGCCAACGTGTGTGCACAATTCTTTGGTCAGGATGCACAGAAAACTGTGCAATCTCATGTTTTGAAGAGTTCATTCATCCTGGAAAAAACCGAGCTAAAAAGTAAATTTGTTTCTAATGATAAATATAACATTCTGTAACCATAGCGGTTAATTTTTTCTAACCTAATCTTTCCGGAATCTTTGCTTCGACTGGCATTATTTTTGCTTGCAATAAAGCACTTGATAACAACCTTTTTATCCTTTCCACCCACACTATGCTAGAAAAATATGCTATCGAGTGTCCATCCAGAAATGGTAGATTTTGGCTCACGACGAGGCCGCAGCATTTTTGCAGCCGCAGGCGTAGCGCGACTACGTTGAGAATTGTAAAAATGCGAGAACGCTGTCATGGGCCGAAAGATGCTATTTATTGATGGGCACTATCGAACATGATGGTGTAACCCGGGCTATTGAGATCCGGGACATTGATCCCTCGCCTTTTCAGCATCGCAAGAACTTTGCTTCGGACAAACTGAAAGAACTCGCAGCCAGCATATAGCGGGATGGTTTAATTGCGCCGATTCTCGTCCGACCAGCCGGGAATCGTTTCGAGCTTATCGCCGGAGAACGACGATTTCGGGCCATCCGGGACCATACTGATAGGCTGACCATACTGGCCCGAATAATCGAGGTTGACGACATCGGGGCACGGCGAAAGTCCGTTGCTGAAAATATTCTGCGCGAAGATCTCACTGTTTTTGAGACGATTGAAACCGTTGTGGACTTCGTTGATGCAGAACTGATCGGGGATAAAGAATATGGTCCAATTAGATTCTAATAGACGTAGCGAACAACGCGGGTACGAAATATCAGATCAGGCCAAAATGACGTCCCATAAATTTATGGGACGTGTTGATCAAATCTTCAAAAACCTTCCTAAACCATTGGAATGGCGTTCTTTTTACACCAATGACCTGCCATTACTGCTGTCCACTTGCAAAGAGGTCCAGGATACATCAATTCAACATAATCTGAACAAATCCCAGATCAAAGCACTGGCAAAACTGAAAAAGGTCTCAGAGAACGAATTTAAACGGTTTGCAAATCCGGAACCATCAGCCCCGAAGGCTGAATCTCCACCAGATAATCAACGCGCCGGGGCTATAGATTTAAGCGATTTTAGTGCTGCGGAGATAGATACGATCACCGGTAAAGAAGTTAAGAAGCAAGTTGAGGCCGAACAGGGTAGATCTCGAGAAATCTATCCTCTCAACTCAAAGGTGAAAGCGCTCTTAATGAATCAGCTGGGCATCCCCTTTGAAATTATCGCCAGGGTACTGAAAATCAGCCCTAAGACTGCGGCAAGGTATTGTAATAATACTCAGTTGTTTCAATCTGTCCGGAAGTCACTGGAAGACGGGCTTGCCGTTTCTGAGGTTGCAAAAAAGCATGCTTGGCCGGAACCTCTTGTCTGGTCGATTGCATTGGAGGGCAAAAGCGATCTTAATAGATTCAAGGCGCTCAACTGGGGCTGGCGGACTTGGGATGTGTGGTACTGGAATGAATGTGACAGGCGGTTCGGGGATGAATGGCCCGGTCGCATCCCGGCCCAAATGATCGCCCACATCCTCTGCTATTTTTCAGAACAGGGCGATCTTGTCTTAGATCCCATGGCTGGCGGCGGGGTGGTGGCAGATACCTGCCTGGCGTTCAACCGCAAGTGCTGGAGCTTTGACATGGATGCTCGGCCGG
>CAZHAH010000198.1:0-10378 GCA_964530095.1 uncultured Desulfobacteraceae bacterium
CATTCTCTTTTAAATGAGAAATTGTATATTAAACTATGGCTGAATTATTGCTGTATTTTCATTGAATGCGGTCAAGAGGCAGGATAAATTAGAACACAACGAATTGAATATAGGGAGCATCTATGTTTCTTTATGCCTTTACGTTATCGTCGAGACACGCAAATTTGGCAGCTGCAGCCGCTGCTAGTAAAATGACGGACCCCCACCACTTTTCTGCCTTTCCTGTCAGCTCTTTTATAAAGATTGGTGAACAATTCTTCCTCGCCATTCTCAAGATACCGCCTAATTGCATAGCTGCAGAGGTCTGCAACCTGAACCATGCCCGTTAATTCACTATCAACGAATAAGGGGTTTCGATAATATTGGAAATATTGGTCCAAAGGGTGCCTTTCGAATGGAATTTTTTCATCAGGTTGGTTAAATTTTTGGCAACTGTGGGATTGTTATCATGAATGAGCATCCCCCAGTTCGAGTCGCCCTGTGGTGAAGTTATTTGTAAATATTGCTCAAAACGGGAAACAACCTGCTCAAAAGACTGCTCATCAACCGAAGTTCCAAAAGAGAGGTCGAAATGTATTTTATCAATGCATTCGGCAAATATCCGCGCAAATTCCCAATTGCCGACTATTTCAGTTAGATCGATTAATAATTTTCTTCGTTCGGATTCTGTTAGATGAATATAAGCTTCTGTTTTTTTATAATTTTTCTTAATTTGCTTATATAATTTTGGTTTGGAATGCTGTAATCTTAGAAGCTCCCGGTTGCGAAACTGATTAACTGCAGTCCGCCTTTGATGGTAGTCAAGGCCTTCGAAATCGTTTACCTTCGATTGTCCTAAATATCGGCGCAAAAGCCATGCCGTGTGTATCTCGGCATTAGCGAGGGCATATTTATTTTTTAGCCGAACAATTTCAGTATCGCAGCTTTTCCACCGGGTAACAGGTATTGAAATTCCCGCCAATACGAAATGTGATGTATTTCCGGGGATACTAGAGGTACCTGATTCGTCTAAATAACAAAGGTGCATGGCTGTGTGGCGCAAATCGCAAAAAGGTGAAGGGCAAAAAAAAAGCGACTGGGGGTAAGGTCAGTGACCCTTCGAAGAGACGCTTGGCGACTCATCCCAGACGCTTAATAAACACTATTTATAATATCGGTCATTGTCAACAAAAACTTTACCATTACACCGGTACCAGCCCCTCCGTTTCCTTTATTACATTAACACTTATCAGACAGGCGTTTATGAAGGTTTATCCCCGGAAATGCCCATTAAAAAAGGGTTTACAACCATCAATAGCCGTAAACCCTTGATATATATGGTAGGCGGTACTGGATTTGAACCAGTGACTTCTACCGTGTGAAGGTAGCACTCTCCCGCTGAGTTAACCGCCCTTGTTAATCATTGTTGATCGTATCCCTCAACCCTTTGCCCACTTTGAAAAAAGGCAATTTCTTGGAGGATACTTTGATTTTTACACCGGTTTTGGGATTTCGGCCGACATAAGGCTTATAATCCTTTACCATAAAGCTTCCAAAACCTCTTATTTCGACCCGGCCTCCGTTGGCAAGGGTATCTGAAATTTCGTTGAAGATGGTGTTGACAGCTTTTTCTGCATCTTTTCGATTCAGTGTAGATTTCTCCTTAAGTGCATTGATGAGATCAGAACGGTTCATGCACAAACTCCTTTATTTAGGTCTATATTGTCTGTAATTTTTTCCCTATATCGGCGGGTCGTCGGCGTTTTTCAGTCGAACAGTGCCAATATAAAGGGGAGTCAAAATGAAATCAAGTATTTTTTGCAGCGTCAGATGATGACGCGACCCCATTGTCGTCCGTGGGGGCGCCGAACGATTCGATTTCCTTAAGGGTCGGGAGATCTTTCAAATCTTTGAGGTCAAAGATCTCCAAAAATTCCTTAGTGGTTGCATAAATCAAGGGCCGGCCGGGGATTTCCTTGCGCCCCAGAACGCGTATGAGTTTGCGTTCCAGTAATGTCCGCAGGGTTCCGCCGCAGTCCACGCCTCGAATATGTTCGATATCACTGCGAATCATCGGTTGGTTGTAGGCAATGATCGCCAGCGTCTCCAAGGCCGGTTTGCTCATGCGATAGGGGGCGGGCTGCAACAGACGTTTTACCCACGGGGTGTATTCAGCCCGGGTGCAAATCTGGAATCCACCGGCAGCTTCACGCAAAATAAAGCCTCCTTTGCGAGCGTCGTATTCATTTGCCAGTTCTTTCAGGGCTTGTCGTATAGATGGGGTATCAGTGAAATCCAAGACATTTTTGATACGATCGATCGTAAGGGGCGACTCGGCCACAAAGAGAAGGCTCTCAATAATGTTTTTTATATCTTCCATCACAAATACAGAATCCGCATGATACCGCTGTGTGCATGTTGGATAACCCGAATTAAAGAGATTTTGACCATTTCTAAAATGGCCAGAAAGGTAACGATCACATCGTTTTTGGTCGGGTTTGCCGGGAAAAGCTGGCTGAACGTCACCGAACCCTGTACTTCAAGAGTATCAACAATTTCCGATATTCGGTCCTTAACCGATATTTTATCGGCTGAAAATTCGAGCCGGTCGTCAGGGGCTACATTTTCAAGGATTTTTTGAAATGCATCGATCAATTCAAACAGACCGATTTTTCTGATTTCGCCGCCGTCCTCCGTCAGATATTCGCTTGTATCTGCTTGGCGGACAAACATGTTTTGGCCGAGAATGTTTCTTTGCGACAGCTCTTCTGCCGCAGCTCTCATTTGCAGATATTCGATGAGCGGTCGGATAATTTCAGCCCGGGGATCCTCTTCATCGGTTTCATGGTCGTGAACCGGAAGAAGGGTGCGTGATTTTATTTGGGTCAAAGTGGATGCCATCAGCAGGAAATCACCGGCATAGTCAATATTCAACACCTCCATTATTTTGAGGTAGGCGAGGAATTGATCGGTAATGGTGGAAATGGGTATGTCGCAAATATCGACCTCGTTTTTTTTGATCAAATGGACTAAAAGATCCATCGGGCCTTCGAAAACGTCATCGAGTTTGATTTGGTATGAATCGTTTGCCATCGCTGTTCTTTATTCGTCCTAGCCCCTAACCCTGAGCGTTGAACCCTTAACCCTGAACCTGTGAACGGTTAGCTATATTTTGACCGCCTCCCGAACCTCCTGCATCGTTTGTCGAGCCACCTGCCGTGCGCGCGCATCCCCATCAGAGATAATGTCATCAACAAGATCGGGCCGGGCTTCATAATAGGCCCGTTTTTTGCGGATCGGGGCCAGCCCTTCAATTAAGCCTTGAGCCATTATCTTTTTGCATTCCACACAGCCGATATGGGCGGTTCGGCAATCATCGTAAATCCGGCTGACAACCTCTTTGTCAGTATAAATTTTGTGAAATTCATATACATTGCAGATCTCAGGATTCCCCGGATCACTTCTCCGTGCGCGCTGAGGATCGGTTATCATTTTGGATACTTTGGCGGAAATCTCGTCGGGGCTGTCGGCAAGATATATGGCATTGTTATAGCTTTTACTCATCTTGCGGCGATCAAACCCGAGAATTTTGGGAGTCTCGGTCAGTATGGCTTCCGGCTCGGGGAAGATTTCCTGATAAAGATAGTTGAAGCGTCGTGCGATTTCACGCGTAATTTCGATATGGGGCACCTGGTCTACTCCGACAGGCACACCGTAAGCCTTGTACATGATGATATCAGCGGCCTGCAGCACCGGATATCCCAGAAAACCGAAAGTGGAGAGGTCCTTATTCTGGATCTGGACCATTTGGTCTTTATAGGTCGGATTTCGCTCCAACCACGGCACCGGGGTAATCATCGTTAAAAGCAGAAAAAGCTCCGCATGCTCTTTGATATGGGATTGTACAAAGAGTGTGCTTTTCTCGGGCGTAAGACCGGCACTCAGCCAGTCGATGACCAAATGGCGGATATAGCCTTGGATGGAAGCCGTGGTTTCATAGTCACTGGTTAAGGCATGCCAATCGGCGATAAAAAAAAAACAGTCGTATGTATCCTGCATGTTGACCCAGTTTTCAAGGGCACCCAAAAGATTTCCCAGATGCAAGGGACCGGTGGGCCGCATCCCGCTTACAATCCGTTGTTGCTGCGTCATTTAACTTCTCCTAACAGTAATAAAAAGGCGTGTAGGCCTGAATTTCCAAGGGATAAATTGATGATCGGGGGAACGCAGAAGGCGATCAGACGCCCGAGCACATTCGTGATTACCAGGAAAATGATCAAAATCAAGCCGAAGCGTTCAAAAAACGCAAAACGGCGCTTCAAATGCATCGGAAAAAATGTCATCAGAATGCGGCTTCCGTCCAGCGGGGGGAGCGGTAACAGATTGAAAACGGCCAGAACTGAATTGATGATAACACTATATCCGAGCAGCAGGACAAGATCTGCGAAGAAGGGACGCACGACGGCCGGTGTCGACAGGGCCCCCAAATTCAATAGAAACCGCAATAACCATCCTGCCAGCAGCGCACAGCTCAAATTGGCGATAATGCCGGCCGAAGAAACGTACAGGTTACCCTTTTTGTAGTTACGAAGATTGAAGACATTTACCGGCACCGGTTTGGCATACGCCAAGACAAATGGGGCATGCGCAAGAACAAGTATCGCGGGAAGCAGTAGCGAACCGACAAAATCCAAATGTTTGAGAGGATTCAAGGTCAATCGTCCCATCCGCAGGGCCGTATCATCTCCCCAGCGATAAGCCGTATAACCATGCGCTACTTCATGGATTGTCACCGCAAAAAGGAGCGCAGCCACCATAAGGGCTAATTGATTTAATGAGAGACTTTGGAACATGGTCAATTTTAGCTTTATTTCAATTCGGCCGTCATAAAAGTGCGCTTGACATAATCGAGTTCATCACGGCGGGTCCTCAGACGACCATTGAGTTTGGCGTCCAGCACGGCGTCCAGTATTTGCCGATAAGCCGGACCCGGTTTCAAGCCCAAGGTCAACAGATCTTTTCCGCGAACTCCCACGGTTGTAAAGCGAAGATTGGTAAAGTAATGCGAAATCGTTTTTTTGATTTTTTCCGCTTTGGCGGCCGACATCATATACAGAATCAATTCGGTTTTAAAAGCTGAAAGCTTATGATAAAGGACACTATTTTTTACCGGCAAATGGCGCTCCAACCAGATAAGACATAGATCGCATGCAAACCGTGCTTCGCAGAAAATAGGGCTGAAGCGCGGGGCCAGTTCGAGCCGGCGACAGATTTCGGCGGTGGTTTGAGGGGTACACTGCCGAACGAGCGCCAAAAAATAAACGGTCCACTTCATATATGACTCTTCCAGAAAAAGCAAATCATACCACGACAATACTTTTTTGGTTGCATTGAGGAGAGCCGTCAGCTCATCGTCGAGCGAAATCGAAGGGTGAATCACACGCAGCAGGTCGTAATCTTGAAGCCTCACAATCGCCGGAACGGGATTTTCTTCTTCTAAAATTAGGCGCAGTTCCGTAAATACCCGCCGGCCGCTGAGGCGCTTAAAGAAATCCATTTTGACCGCATTTTTGATCAATCCCGAGGTGAGCTTGCCGATGGTAAAGCCGAAGCGCTGCTCAAACCGAATCGCACGGAATACCCGGGTTGGGTCTTCCACAAAGCTTAAATTATGAAGAACACGAACGGCTTTTGCTTTGATATCTTTCTGAGCGGTAAAAAAATCGATCAGGGTTCCGAATTTGTCCGGGTTTAGCTGGATTGCCAGGGTATTGATGGTAAAATCGCGGCGGAAAAGATCGAGTTTGATGGAACTCATCTCGACCACGGGCAGATCGGCTGGAAAGCGGTAATATTCGAGCCGGGCCGAAGCCACATCAATTTTACTCCCATCGGGGAAGATGACAACAGCGGTTCCGAATTTGGCATGAGCATGGATGCGACCGCCGACGATTTTTGCAAACCGCGTTGCAAATTCGATTCCATCGCCTTCGATAACGATGTCGAGGTCTTCGTTGGGTCGATACAAAAACAGATCCCGGACAAATCCTCCCACGACATAGACACCGGATTCGATCTCAGCGGCCACCTGGCCGATTTTTTTCAAGATCTCACGGATTCGTTTGGGAAGGCGCTCTTGCATAAATCTATTGATATTGCGGGTGCGGGCATGAATTTGACCGTCAAGGGGATCGGTGTCGTTTTTAAGGCTGTTATACGACTTGCGGACCAGGATATTCAGAAGATCGGTTCGGGTCACCACCCCCCGAATCGTTCCGTTGTCGATCACGGGGAGGATACGTTGCTTGTTGGCGATGATTTTGTCCTGTATTTCCGTAAGGTCTGCTTCCGGCGGCACATCCGTCATCTCCGTGGTCATATACTCGCTAACCGATACCTGATCGAGTTTGTGATACAGCGCCTTTTCAATTACCTGGCGCGTGATGTAACCGGCGATTTTTTCTTTTGAATCAGGCCCGGCTGATTTTTGCGTAACCAGTAATGCGTTGATATTATAGCGCCTCAAGAGGTTGCTGGCCTCGATACAGGAAAGATCCGTATCAACCGTAATCGGCGGCGAGGACATGAGATCTTTGGCCTGCCGCCGGGAACGGATTTCCTGATAAAGAATCTTAATCAATTGCTGCTCGATCTGGGCCATGGTTTGGCCCTTAATGGAGGCGGCCGCCGCAAAACTATGCCCGCCGCCTCCCAAGGGCGTTAGGATGGATCCCACATCAACCTCAGAAATGCGGCTGCGGGCCACGATATAGATTTTGTTTTCCATGCCGGCGATGGCAAAAATGGCTTTAATGTTTTCCATTTTAACCATTTTATGTACCAAAAAGGCAAAATCGGGGATATAGTTGTCCTTGGTGATTCGCGTAATGAGCACGTCAATCCCATGAATATTATGACTCTCTGCCGACTGGATCAATTCGTTCAGTAGGGCTACCTGCTGGGGACTTATCTCGCGGGCAATAAGGTCGGAGACGGTATTCAAATTGGCTCCTTTAGAAACCAGAAAAGCGGCTGCCTGGAAATCTTTTTGCGTCGTCGAAGCGAAGGTAAAAGACCCCGTATCCTCATAGATACCCAGGCACATAATGGTGGCTTCTTCAGATGCGAGCTCAATTTTTTTGGCTTTGATAATCTCTATCAGAATTGTGACGTTGGCACCGGTCGCCTCTTGGCGTTCATAATGTCCCTGGATATCATCGGGCTTGGACGGGTGGTGATCGTAGATATGAATTTGCAAGTCAGGTTTTTTTAAAAGCGAGGCCAGCTTGCCGATTCGGTTTGGCTGTTTGGTGTCTACCAGAACCAGCCGTGTGATTTTGGAGAAATCAACCTCTTTGATGTCGACGATATTGAAAAGATATACCATCGACTTTACAAAAAAATTCTTCAAATTCTTTTCCTGAGAGCCTGGAAAAACGACAATGGCCTGCGGATATAATTTTTGAGCCGCAAGGAGGGAAGCTAAGGCATCGTAATCGGCGTTGATGTGGGTGGTAATGAGCGTAAGCTCTTGTTTATGTGAGTCTGAAGGCGCGTGATGAGACATTGCAACTTCATATACACATATCTGAAATGCGATATCAAGCGCAAGTTCGCGCCGCATGCTCAGGCCGGTGGCGGTCATGATTTAAGATCAGAAATGAGTTGTTGTTAATGTGTGAGTGTGATACGAAAAAGGACACCAAACGGTTAACAGGTACACTCGCTACCTGCGAATCCTGCCAATGCGTGTTAAAAGGACGAGGGTATGCCAGAATTTTTATGGGAAGGCAAAAATCGCAAAAATGAAACCCAAAAGGGCCAGATGGAGGCCGCCAGCGAAGACGCCGTCAAAGCTCAATTGGCGAGGCTTCGGATATCACCCACCAAAATTAAGAAAAAACCAAAAGATCTTTTTGAAAACGTCGCCTTTCTGCAGCCAAAAGTCCAAGTTAAAGATGTTATCCTTTTTGCGAGACAATTTTCGACCATGATCGATGCCGGTCTGCCGATCATTCAATGCTTTGATATTCTTCATGCCCAGGAGTCGAACCCAACATTTAAAAAAATCCTCAAAGAAATTAAAGAATCGGTGGAGAGCGGGTCGACCATGGCCGACTCTTTACGTAAGTACCCGAATGAATTTGATGATCTTTTTGTGAACATGATCGCCGCGGGTGAGGCCGGTGGTATTTTGGATGTCATTTTACAGCGGATTTCAGGGTATATGGAAAAAACCGCCAAGCTGAAAGCCCAGGTCAAGGGTGCGCTGACATATCCCATCGTGACCCTAATTATTGCGGGGATTGTGTTGGCGGTCATTTTGGTATTTGTTATTCCGGTGTTTCAGGAGATGTTTTCCAGCTTTGGCAGCGAACTACCGATGTTTACGCAAATGGTTGTGGCGGCCAGTGATTTTGCCAAAGCCAATATCATCTATATCATCATCGGCATAGCGGTATTTGCCTTTTTATTTCGAAGATTCGGCAAAACGGAACGGGGTCGTGAGATTATTGATGAATGGGTGCTGAAGTTGCCGGTTTTTGGTATGTTGTTACGCAAGGTGGCCGTGGCTAAATTTACACGTACCATGGGAACCATGCTGTCAAGCGGGGTGGCCATTTTAGAGGCACTTGAAATTGTGGCCCGGACATCCGGTAATAAAACCATCGAAAAGTCGATATTCAATGTTCGTTCGGGAATCAGCGAAGGTCGGACGATGGCGGAGCCGCTTACGGAAAGCGGGGTTTTCCCGGCCATGGTTTGTCAAATGATCTCGGTGGGAGAATCTACCGGTGCCTTAGATACCATGTTGGGAAAGATTGCCGACTTTTATGATGAAGAGGTCGACCAGGCGGTGGAAAACCTAACGTCATTAATTGAGCCGTTCATGCTGGTTTTTCTCGGTGTGACCATTGGCGGATTGGTTATCGCCATGTATTTGCCCATATTTAAGATGGCCAGTGCCATCTCTTAGGAGACCGCCCGCGCCGGGCGATGCCCACCAAGAGGGTCCCATTCCCCATTAGCGTGATATCCTTTCATGAATTACACATCGCCAGAACCCGATCAAGACGTTTACCATAACTTGCAATGGCTGATGTTTTTGCGGGTTGTTTTTACAACCCTCCTTTTGGGCTCTTCGATCGCTTTCCAATTACGCACAAGCCCTTCACCGATGGCCCTGCCACTATTAATCCTATACGGATTGATCGCCACTATCTTTCTAGTCTCGTTCTTGTATGTATTCCTGCTTAAACGGATTAAGCGCAAACGTCTATTTGCTTTTGTTCAGATAAGTATCGACACATTGGTGGTCTCCCTCATCATTTTTGTCACCGGGGGTTTTGCAAGTATCTTTTCGTTTTTGTACCTTTTGGTTGTGATTTACGGGAGTCTGTTTTTTTTCCGCCGGGGGAGCCTTGTGACGGCCGGCCTATGCAGTATTCAGTATGGCGTTCTGGTGGATCTTGAATATTTCGGCTTTCTGACACCATTCGGGGTGGGGGAGAGTCTTACGGCTGCAAACTATCAAGGTATCGAGGTTTTTTACAAAATTCTGATCACCATGGCAGCTTGTTTTATCGTAGCACTGTTAAGCAGTTTGTTGTCTGAGCGGGAAAAAGAGACCCAAAGAGAGCTGGCCGCCATTCAGGAACACGTCAAGCGGGTGGGAAAGCTCGCCGCCATGGGTGAACTGGCAGCTGGAATCGCGCATGAAATAAAAAACCCCCTGGCCTCCCTTTCCGGGGCGACGCAGCTTTTATTGGATGACTTGGAGGTTCAACCGGAACATTTTAAACTGATGCAGATCATCCATCGGGAAACGGATCGGTTATCCTTGCTGATCAATGACTTTTTGATATTCGCCCGTCCCCCCGCGGGCCAAACCGAACCCATAGAGCTTGAAAGCGTGTTGCGTGAAACGCTCACGCTTTTTACAAAAGATAGTGCCTGTTTGGCGAAAATTTCCATCCGTGAGGATTTTTTGCCGGACATCTGGATCGAGTTTGATCCGACTCATTTGCGCCAGATTATGTGGAACCTTCTTTTAAACGCTGCCGAAGCCATTGAAACCAAAGGGGAAATCGGCATCAAAATGTTTTTTGCCAAAAACAGAAAGGTGGGGATCGAGGTAAACGATAATGGATGTGGAATACCTGCTCATAGGCTGCCATCCATATTTAATCCGTTTTATACGTCCAAATCAAACGGAACCGGACTTGGGCTTTCAATTGTGCATAATATTCTCGACTCATATGAAAGCCGTCTCGACGTGGAAAGCCGCCAGGACTTCGGAACCCGCTTTACGTTTATATTGAGTCGAATCGATCCCCCCCGGGTTTCACGGTGAATTTGTTCTAATAGCGTAAGCTGCTGGCACAGGAGTTTTTGGTCA
>CAZHAH010000199.1:0-10234 GCA_964530095.1 uncultured Desulfobacteraceae bacterium
CCAAATCCTGCGGATCGAACCCATTGGTCCAGGAAGGGAAATCCTTTCCCGAACCAGAGAATCAGGATTAAAAATAGACTGAAAGTCGAGGTCAGCCATCCGAAACGGGTGTTTATCTTGAGATAGGACTGAGATTGCCGGTATCGGTCCGGATCATAGAAATTCTCAAACCCAGCCGGGAGTTCATTTCGCAGCATGGCAAGATTCCGGCGGTCGGCGATAATGTGCAGAATGAAATCACCCAGGAGCGTAATGATGATGATGGCGGCAATTGTATTCAAAACGGTAGATCTTCAATCACTTTCTGAATGATGCGATCGAGCTTGGGTGCCGTACTTTCAGCAATCGAGATGATTTTGTCCACGTTTGCAGGAACCGGATGATCAGGGTCATGGACATTTGTGATAATCGAAAATCCGAGAACATGCATGCCGGCGTGTACCGCGGCAATGACTTCCAGAACCGTCGAAAACCCGACCGCATCGGCACCGATGGTTTGCAGGAAACGGACTTCGGCCGGTGTCTCAAGGGATGGGCCTTTCAATCCGGCGTAAATTCCCTGCTGCGGTGCGTGACTGCTGAAGCGAGTGGCGGATTGCATCAGTTTGGGATCGTAAGCCTTGGTCATATCGGGAAAGCGGTTACCCCAGGTATCTTCATTCGGTCCGATGAGAGGGTTCGCCCCGGTAAGGTTGATATGATCGGTGATAAGCATGATATCGCCGGGATTAAAGCGTGGGTTGAGGCCTCCGGAGGCATTAGACAGGATAAGGGCTTTGATCCCTAATTCTTGCATAACTCGAATCGGGAAGGTGATCTGACGCGGAGAATACCCTTCATACAGGTGAAACCGGCCTTGCAGGGCCATAACCGAATGTCCCTGCATTTTCCCGATGTGAAGCCTCCCCCGGTGAGTTTGCACCGTGGAAAGGGGGAAATGGGGCAGGTCCTGATATTCGAAAGTGACAGCCGAATCGATGGATGCGGCACTTTCTCCCAAGCCCGTACCGGTCAATATTCCCAGAATCGGCCGCTGGTCGATACGTTCATTCAAAAAGGCAGCGGTTTCGACGGCTTTTTGTTTTTCTTTTTGCATGTTTTGATCTTACTTCGATTGAACGCAATATAAAAGCGTTAAATGGGACTCTGAAACCCCTTTTATATAAAGCGAGACAGCACCGCCTCAAGTTTGTCAAGATAGCCGCTGTAAAAATGGTCAGCCCCTTGGATTACCTCAAAGTGCGCATTTTGATTCCATTGGGGCAACATTTTTTCAATTGCTGAGGCCGGGGCAATTTCATCACGGCTGCCGGTAATGACAAGGTGCAGAGAATCAAGACCGTAAGAGACGGGGAAATCGAGAAATCCCAGGGGTGGAGACACCATAACCATGCTTTGCAGGGGAAGATCGACTGCTGTGAGATGGGCATTGACCCAGGCCCCAAAAGAGTAGCCGGCCAGATCAAGCCGCTTGATTCCGGATGCAGACATAAATTTCAGCGCAGATTGGACATCGGTTTGCTCACCCACACCGTTATCAAATTGTCCCTCGCTTTGATCGACTCCCCTGAAATTGAATCTTAAGGTTGTATATCCTTTCTGCTGAAAGACGTTTACGATCGTTTCGACTACCGTATTGTACATATTTCCCCCATACATGGGATGGGGATGGGTGACGACGACCCCTTTGCTTTTGCTGTCGGCATTAAACAATCCTTCAATTAAATAATTTTGAGAATGAAAGGTGATTCGGCTTTCCATGTTTTTCCCTATTCACACCCGAGGTAATAAGATCCTATTAAATAAGTTGCAACAAGATCACAACAGTAAAATTTCATTCTAACGCAAAAAAGGTTGACAAATCGCCCGGCATGATGCGCGAAATCGCTGTGGGGGCAAAGAGGGAGGATTGAGATGGCAAACATTCGAGATCGGATTGAAAAATGGTTTGAAACGGTTGCCCGGGTATTTTACCGCCACTGTTACAAAACCCTCCTGGCGATGCTTTTATTTCTTGCGATTCTGTTGTCCCAAATTCCGAAGATCACAATCGATGTTTCCACAGAAGGTTTTCTGCATGAAAGCGATCCGGTTCTGATGGACTATAATGCGTTCCGGGACCAATTCGGTCGTGATGAAATGATTATTATCGCCATCCGTTCAGAGGACGTATTCGGAGAAGAGTTTCTGCGAAAGCTCAAGAGGCTGCATGAGGAGTTGGTGGATAATGTTCCCTTTGTGGAGGACATTACCAGCCTTGTCAACGCACGCAGTACCCGCGGTGAAGCTGACGAACTGATTGTAGAGGACCTGATGCAGAATTGGCCTGAAACGGATGTGCAAAGGGAAATCCTCAGAAAACGAGTTCTGGCGAATCCGCTTTATCAAAATCTTTTAATCTCCGCCGCCGGCAAATTTACGACCATTGTCATCAAAACCCAGACCTATTCATCCGAGGGTGTGGAAATTGACGTGTTAGAGCAATTTGACGAGAACTCCGGGACGGACAGTGACCCGTCGGAGATGCCGAATGGTGAAAGCCAAGATGTGGCCAGAGCGTATTTAACGGATGCGGAGAACAGCCAGGTCGTTGGAGCCATCAATCGGATTGTAGAGAAATACAGAGCGTCTGATTTTCAGATCGATATCGCCGGTTCGTGCGCGGTTACCCATTTTCTTAAGCGATCGATGTTTAAGGATATGCGGAAATTTATGAGCCTGGCCTTATTAACGATTGCCGTTTTTCTATATATCATGTTTCGGCGAGTGACGGCAATGGTTTTTCCGCTTTTGATCGTTCTCCTTTCCCTTCTTTCCACCATTGCAATTATGGCGATTTTCAAAGCACCGATAAAAATTCCCACCCAGATTCTGCCCTCGTTTTTATTGGCTGTCAGCGTCGGATATTCGGTCCACATCCTGGCATTATTTTATCACCACTTTCGGAAACACCGTTCCAAAGAGGAGGCCATCACATATGCCATCGGCCATTCAGGCCTGGCGGTCCTGATGACGGCCGTCACCACGGCGGGCGGATTATTCTCTTTTGCCACTTCAGAGGTGGCGCCCATTGCGGATTTAGGCCGCTTTGCCGGTTTCGGTGTCTTGCTGGCAATGCTTTATACGATCATTCTATTGCCGGCATTATTTGGGATTGTGCCGCTTAAGCCGACACGATGGGATCAGAGGGCGCACAAAACAACCGTGACAGATAGACTCCTGTCTGCAGTGGGCAACATCGCAACCAAGTACCCTTATGTTATCTTGATTGTGTCGGCCGGCATCATCGCCCTGTCGGGCGCCGGCCTAATGATGGTTCGCTTTTCACATGATGTCCTGAGATGGTTTCCGAAAGAAAACCCGGTACGTATCGCCACGGAAAAAATCGATAAGGAACTTCGCGGCTCTATCGGCCTGGAGGTTGTGGTCGATACGGGAAAAGAAAACGGGCTCTATGATTACGACTTGCTGAAGCGGCTCGACAATACGACCGCCTATCTGGAAAAAGTGCGCGTCGACGACATTTTTGTGGGCAAGGCCTGGTCGCTGACAACCATTTTGAAAGAGACCCATCGCGCTTTAAATGAGAACCGCGAGGAATTTTACACGATCCCATCGGGCCGCAAATTGATTGCCCAGGAGCTGTTGCTGTTTGAAAACAGCGGCTCGGACGATCTGGAAGATTTTACGGACAGTCAGTTTGCCAAAGCGCGTCTGACGCTAAAGGTGCCGTTTAAGGATGCGATCGGGTACAGTCAATTCATTGACGTTGTGCGCAAGCACTTGTACAGCATCTTTCCCGATATCGACATCACGATTACCGGGATGACGGCACTCCTTTTCAGGACGGTAACAAACGCCATGGCCGGCATGAAGAAAAGTTATATCTATGCCTTAATCGTAATTACCCTTCTGATGATTTTTCTTATCGGTCGTGTGCGGATCGGGCTTTTGAGCATGGTTCCCAATCTTTCGCCGATCGTCATCACCCTTGGCCTCATTGGTTGGTTCAATATCCCCTTAAACCTTTTCACCATGCTGGTGGGGAATATCGCTATCGGGCTGGCCGTTGATGATACGATTCATTTTATGCATAATTTTAGAAGGTATTTTGAAACGCATAAGGATGCCAAAAAAGCGGTCATGCAAACACTCCATACCACCGGCAGGGCCATGCTGGTAACATCCTGTGTGCTCTCCATCGGGTTTTTTATCTTTATGTTTGCGACCATGGACAATCTTTTCTATTTCGGGCTGTTGACCGGCTTTACCATCATCATGGCGCTTTTGGCGGACTATTTTATCGCTCCGGCGCTGATGGTGATCGTAAATCGTAACAAAGAATAAGGTTTCCAACAAGGAAATACCTAAGATTCCGTTTGTGGGGAGGATGCAAATAACGGTTTAAAGGAGGAATTATGTTTCGAGCCTGCAGCCAAATATTTGCCGGACTCGTGATCGTCGCCTTTTTAATTGTATCGGACGGCTATGCCGACGATCCCAAAGCCCGGGCCATCATGGAAAAGGTCGATGCAAGGGAGGAGGGTGACAATCAGGTATCTGATATGGAAATGATTCTGATCGATAAACGGGGTAAGAAAAGAATCCGCCGGATCCATACCTTACGCAAAGACAAAGGTGAGGATTCGTTGAGGCTGATGTTTTTTCTTCATCCGGCAGATGTAAAAGACACCGGTTTTCTCACATTTGACTATGATGACTCGGACAGGGATGATGACCAATGGCTCTATTTGCCGGCACTAAGAAAAACCAAACGCATCGCTTCAAACGACAAGAGCAAAAGCTTTATGGGATCAGATCTGACATATGCCGATCTGACATCACGCGATCTTGAAGACTATGATTTTAGTCTTAAAAAAGAAATGGAAGTCAGAGGCAAAAAGGCATGGCTGATCGAATCGATTCCGCGGACGAAAAAGGTAATCGAAGAGACCGGGTATACAAAGTCGCTTTTGTTAGTGCGGCAGGACAATTTTTATGTGGTCCGTGGCGTCAACTGGGTGCGTGACGGGGGTTACTTGAAATTTGTTGATGTTAAAAAACTTGACCAAATCGATGGAATATGGATCGGCACGGAGATGCACGTCACCAAGAAAAAAGGAAAAAAAATGGTTCATAAAACCATTCTCAAGTTTAGCAAAATCAAGTTTGATCAGAAACTGGATGATGAGCTCTTTACCGTTCGGCGATTGGAAAAGGGACAGTAAGGCGGAACGGGTTGCGGGATGGGCGATGGTGAGCAATGAAGTTTAGCCAAAAGTGGAAAATCTGGGGTGTTTTCATTGTTGCCGTCGGCATATGTTTTTTAGAAGTACCTGCCGCAATGGCTAAGAATAATACGCCCATTGAGGAGGTGTTGAAAGGATTTAAAGATGAAAATCCTTCCGATATCTCCGAATCAGAAGAAGAGGCTTTAAGAGGGTTTGATGAAGATGAACCGAGAAAACCCGACCGTGAGACAACAAAGACCTCGGCACCGTCTCCGGTTCAGGTGGATGGATACGCAAAAATCGGATCCTCCTACAACTTCGCCCACGATGCTCCCAAAGCGAGCGAGACCGATTGGCGCGGCCTTTCGCGGTTGCGTTCCGAACTGCAGCTCGATATCAGCTTCAAATTGAGCGATAGATGGAAGGGATCGGCCAGTGGCAAAGGTTCCTATGATCTGGCATACGGTATCAACGGCAAAGACAAGTTCACCACCCAGGTGTTGGATGTCTACGAAGAAGAATGGGAGCTTCGCGAGACGTATGTACAGGGAAGCTTGCTAGATAATCTTGATATTAAAATCGGGCGCCAGATTGTCGTTTGGGGCAAATCGGACAACATCCGCCTCACCGATGTGTTGAATCCCCTGGATCTAAGAGAACCCGGTCTTACCGATATTGAGGATTTGAGGCTTCCCGTTACAATGGCGCGGCTCGACTATTATTTTAGGGATTGGAGCATCACCGGGATTGCCGTGCATGAAACCCGTTTCAATAAAATGCCGGCTTTCGGACACGATTTTTTTCCAGGGAACAATCCCCTTCCGTTTGAGCAAATTCCCGAAAACGGAGGTGAAAACACAGAATATGCGCTAGCCGTAAACGGAATTTTCAGCGGCTGGGATATTGCTTTTTATGCTGCCGAAGTATTTGACGACTTTGCACATCGAGCGATTGTTATAAAGGATTCAGAGACTCAAACCGAATTGCAGCATGCACGCTTAAAGATGCTGGGATCGGCCTTTAATGCCGCGTTCGGAAATTGGTTAATAAAATTGGAAGGTGCCTATCTGGAGGGGTATGAATTTTTTAACGCGCCAGGCCAAAAATTTTCCCGAATCGACCTTGGTGCCGGGATCGAATATTCGGATTTCAGGGATACGACGCTGAGCATCGAATCGGTCAATCGGCGCATACTCGGTTATGAGGCCGCATTGAGATCATTTCCCGATCAAACCAAGAGGGACGAAATTCAGTCGGTTGTCAGGCTTTCACGCGATTTTTATAATCAAACCTTGACACTGACCTACCTTTTATCATTATTTGGTGCCACCGGTCAGGACGGCCTAATTCAGCGGTTTACAACCGCATACGCGTTTACGGATGCGATTAAAGCCGTCGGCGGAGCGGTATTTTACGAATCCGGCGATCTGGGATTTTACCGCAACATCGGTGAGAATGATAGGTTTTACTTGGAAATAAAATACAGTTTTTAAGTTGATTGCTATTTTATGGAGAACTTCGCCAAAAATGCTTTTGAAAATGAGTCCGGAATCAGCGGTTGACCAAAAAGAGGAACGCAGGGTGTGGATGAGCGCCCGCAGAGCTTTAGAGGAAAACCACTATAAACACAACCGCTACGGAAAGCGAAAGAAGAGTCTCTGGTACCTCTTTGTGTATCTGCTCCTGTTTTTTAAGGTCCCCTTAAAAGCGACCCGATTATATGACATCGGGAACCGCAATGCGAAAAAAATCATTGTAAACCGTGTTGAAGTCAAAATTCATGATCTGCCCGAATCACTGGATGGATATCGGATTTTACATTTGACGGACATGCACCTTGACTTTATCACGGGCATCGAAAACAGGGTTTGCGAAAAAATTAAAACGATAGCATGTGATCTCTGTGTCTTAACCGGGGATTACCGGGCGGGAACCAAGGGTGCTTTTCAACAAATAATGAAGCCCCTCCAAAAAATCGTTGACACAGTACAGGCCAAAGACGGAATTTATGCTGTTCTGGGCAATCATGATACCTATGCCATGGCCAACGGCCTGGAGAGGATGGGAATTCGGTTTCTGGCTAATGAAACGATTCTGATTCCCAAGGGTGAAGATCAGATCGTATTGACCGGCATAGATGACCCCCACTATTATTTTACGGAGCAGGCCAGGCATTCCCTTCAAAATGAGTTTGGAGGGTTTAAAGTGGCGCTGGTCCATACACCCGAACTCTATGACTGGGCGGCTGAAAATAATTACCGCCTATATTTGTGCGGGCATACCCATGGCGGCCAGATTTGTCTTCCGGGAGGTATTCCCATCGTAACGCATCTTGATGCCGGCAAACGCTTCTACCGCGGATTGTGGAAATATTCGGACATGACCGGCTACACCAACCAGGGGTCGGGAACGGTCGGTATCCCGGTTCGGTTTTTTACCCAGAGCGAGATTGCGCTGATAACCCTAAAGAAAGGAATATTATCATGAACGCAGCCGAATATAACCCGGGAGAGCTGCTCCAAATATCGGGCTACTTTTGGAAGACCTGCGCCCTCCACACGGGTGTTAAACTCGATGTTTTTACCACCATCGGCGAAGAGGCATTAACCGGTGCCGGAATCGCCCAAAAGCTTCAAACCGATGAGCGCGCCACGGCCATGTTTTTGAATGCCCTGGCTGCCATGGGGCTCCTAAGGAAGAAAAAGGATATGTTTTCGAACACACCTTCTTCCTTAAAGTTTCTTTCCAAATCATCGCCCCAATACATCGGCTATATGATTATGCACCATGCCCACCTGGTGGATTCATGGAATAAGCTCGATGAGGGTGTCAGGGGCGGGGGTCCTTTGAGAGAACGAACCTCTGTGGTGGATGATGAAAACCGACGCGAAGCCTTCCTGATGGGGATGTTCAACATGGGCATGAGTATCGGCCCGCAACTGGCCCAGAAAATAGATCTCGCAGATCGTAGCCAACTATTGGATCTGGGCGGCGGGCCGGGGACCTATGCGATTCATTTTTGTCTGGCCAATCCCCGATTAAAAGCGACCGTGTTTGATCTCCCCACAACCCGGCCGTTTGCCGAAAAGACCATCGCCAAATTTGATTTGAGCGATCGAATCGGTTTTCAGAGCGGAAGTTATCTCACGGATGATATCCAAGGGGGCTATGACGTGGCGTGGCTTTCGCACATTCTGCACGCAGAAGGCCCTGAAAATTGTCAGAACATCATTCAAAAAGCGGTATCGGCTCTGAAACCCGGCGGCCAGATCATTATCCATGAGTTTATACTAAAAAATACGATGGACGGTCCCCTTTTCCCGGCTCTTTTTGCCCTCAACATGCTTTTGGGAACCGAAGGCGGTCAATCCTATTCGGAAGCCCAACTAAAGGAAATGCTGGAGACGGCCGGCGTCAAAGACATCAAGCGCCTTCCCTGGCAGGGGCCCACTGAGTCGGGGATTCTTGCGGGGTTTGTGGCGTAACAGATATTAAACCAACCCCTGGTCCAGCATCGCCTCCACCACTTTGACAAAACCGGCGATATTGGCGCCATTTACATAATTACCGGGAGTTCCGTATTGATCGGCCGCGTCGGTGCAGGATTGGTGAATGCTTTTCATGATGATCTTCAGACGCTGATCGACCTCTTCCCGCGTCCAGCTGAGACGCATACTGTTTTGAGTCATTTCCAGCCCGGATACGGAAACACCGCCGGCATTGGCGGCTTTCCCCGGGCCGTAGAGGAGCTTATGATCAAGAAAAATATCGACCCCTTCAGGGACAGTCGGCATGTTGGCCCCTTCGCTCACCAGAAAAACGCCATTATCAATCAGGTTCTGGGCATCCCTGGCATTGATTTCATTCTGGGTTGCGCTCGGAAAGGCACACTCGGCCTTATGATTCCAAAGGGGGTTGTACTCCGATTCAGGATCGACGGCTGAATACACCGCCGAGGGGAACTTTTCAGTATATTCTTTGATGCGCCCGCGTTGGATATTTTTGAGCTTCTTAAGATATTCGAGTTTTTCGGTATCTATGCCTGCTTCGTCGAAGATGTAGCCGGAAGAGTCGGAAAGGGTGACAACCTTGGCGCCAAATTCGATCAGTTTTTCCACCGTGAACTGGGCCACATTTCCAGATCCGGAAACAAGGCAATTCATTCCTTCAAGGGTTTTATTACGAGTCGCCAGCATTTCGGCCGCAAAGTAGACGGAGCCGTAGCCGGTGGCCTCAGGACGGATGAGACTTCCACCCCAGTTCAGGCTTTTGCCGGTCAATATACCCGTAAATTCATTACGCAATTTTTTATACATTCCGAACAGATATCCGATCTCACGCGCGCCGACACCGATATCTCCGGCGGGGACATCGGTATTCGGTCCGATATGGCGAAACAGTTCACACATAAAGCTCTGACAAAAGCGCATGACCTCGGTATCTGATTTCCCCTTGGGATCGAAATCCGATCCGCCCTTGCCACCCCCCATGGGAAGGGTTGTCAGGGCATTTTTAAACACCTGCTCAAAGGCCAGAAATTTGAGAATACTCAAAGTGACCGAGGGATGAAAGCGGAGCCCGCCCTTATAAGGGCCGATGGCGTTGTTCATTTCAATCCGAAAGCCCCGGTTGACATGAACGGCTCCTTGGTCATCCATCCAGGGTACACGAAACAGGATCACCCGATCCGGTTCAACGATTCTTTCTATAATCTTGACCTGTCGATATTCCGGGTTTTGATCGAGGACCGGCTTTACCGACTCCAGGACTTCACTTACGGCTTGATGGAACTCTTTTTCATGCGGATCTCTATTCATTACCGATTCTTGTAAATCAGACATTTTGATTCCTCCATTCTTGAGCTAAATCCTTGACAGAACAGATAACAAGTTCGTCTTATAGGAAATGTTCCATTTAACGTTTTTGATAATATGTCAAGGGAAAATGTGCAGGGTGATTCTGTTCTGACCCACATATAAAATATTATCAAATATTTGTAGAAA
>CAZHAH010000200.1:0-10174 GCA_964530095.1 uncultured Desulfobacteraceae bacterium
ATTATAATTTTTATTATTTTGATCTTTTACACTATTCGATATTTTTGTCAATAATATTATTGACAAAAATGGTGTTCTGGGCTATTTTGCAGGAAAATTGACACCATATGCGAGGGAGGAAGGGTGAAAAAACTGATTATTGCCGGTGTGGGTGCTCAGGGCAGTACCATCGCCAGACGAATGGATGAGCATCCGGGTATTTCTGAAATTATTTGTGCGGATTATGACATTCAGGCTGCCGAAAAGCTGAGCCATTCACTGGATAAAGCGACAGCTCTGCAACTTGACGCCCGGAACCTAAACAACGTGATCAAGGCTGCTGAAGGGTGTGACCTGATTGTCAATGGTTTACCCCTGGAGTATGACCTGATCATCATGGAAGCCGCCTTGGCCGTAAAGGCCTCATACCTGGATATGGCCGGCCCCATGGAAGACATCGGTTTCGTCGAAAGCTACGAACTGATTTTTTCGGAGTGGAATGAAAATTTCAAAAAAAAAGGGCTAACGGCAATGGTCGGCTGCGGATCGTCGCCCGGTCTGGCCAACATCATCGCGAGAGAATCTGTAGACAAACTGGATACATGTGATCAAATTGGCATTTATCTTTATGAGGGTGTCTGGGCAAACCGCTTTACCCCCTTTTGGTGGTCGCCCGAAGTGGCCCTGGGGGATATGGCCTATCGCACCTTTCGATATGAAAACGGAAAAATCGTAACGGACAAACCGTTCAGTCGTCCTGTGATGATGAAATTGCGGGGAATTGATGAGAAAGTCCGCATGGTCGACCACGAACACGATGAACCGGTGACCATGGGATTGCTTGGCGAGAAGGTGCTCAAAGGCGTCAAAAATGTGGAATTCAAATATGGCGGCCCTCAGGTAGAGCTGTCCGAATCGCTATATCAGTTTGGTTTGCTTTCAAAAGAACCGGTAATCGTCAATGGTGTCGACATCGTTCCGATGGATCTGGTCATTAAACTGTGTCCGGCGGCGCCTAAATCTCCGGATGAAATTAAGGCCATTCTCGATGAAGGACTGGTCAGGGATGAAGGCGCTTTTTTGGTTCGGGTCGACGGACACAAAGATGACCAACCCATACGGATTGATGCTTACGTCAATGCACCGGGATTGATAGAAGCCTTTGAATCGTCCGGCCTGAGCCATGAGGCATTTCTGACGGGTCAGTGTGCCTCGGTTTTTGTGAAAATGATGGTGGATGAAGCCTTTGCCGAAAGGGGGCTGTTTGTTCCTGAGCAGCTTCATGCAGATGCCCGCCAATATTTCTTTCGGGAACTGGCCGAACTGGGTATCACGGTTGATGAAACACTCATAAGCCACCCGACAGAGAATCGGGTTTGACACCTTGCGGAAGTGAGTGATACCCTAAATGAGCGTAAACAAAAAACAATCAAGGTGAGAAAATGGAAACAGTAGCCAAAGATGAAAGCCTCCAAATAGAAAAATTTGAGCTGGGTCCTTTCGGCACGAATTCGTATATTTTGCGCTGCCGCAAAACGAATGACAGCGTAGTGGTTGATGCGCCGGGCGAGGCAGACAAAATTTTGGGACACCTGAAAGAAACGAATCCCAAATATATTTTAATGACCCACAATCACATGGATCATACCGGTTCGCTTGCGCAGCTAAAATCAACCTTGAAGGTACCGGTGGCAGCCCATGCGGCGGATGCCGACCGATTGCCGACACCCTGCGACATACTATTGAAGGACAGTGATGTTGTTTCCTTCGGAGAAATTCATCTCAAGGTCCTGTACACACCAGGACATACACCGGGTAGTTTGTGTTTCCATAACGGGAATTATCTGATTTCAGGTGATACCATATTCCCAGGAGGCCCCGGAAAAACAGGGTCACCTTCGGATTTCAAGAAAATCATCGAATCATTAACGCATAAAATTTTTAATTTGCCCGACAACACACAGATATTTCCCGGCCACGGCGGCGCAACGATCTTAAAAAAAGAGAAACAGGCATTCGAGGCCTTTTCCTCAAAACCCCAAAATCCTGATCTATGTGGAGATGTGCTATGGGCTTCGTCAGGGTAAATGCCGGGGTTATTCCGCAAGCCATTACCAAAATATTTCTTCCCGATGCAAACCCTCTGCCAGTTGAAAATTTTCACCTTGGGCCATCTCCTCGCAGCGTTGTTTCAACCATTTTTCCATGCGCGCAATGTCCAGCTCCTGCATCTGGCTTTTATGACAATGCAGCGCTGCAAGCTTGAGGCGATAAGTGTCGCTGATGTCAGAGCGGTGGTTTATATTATCCGAAGCCCAGAAAAGTATTTCTTTTACCTTGTGAGGTTTTAGACCGTCGGCGGCAAAATCGGGGTAGGCGAGATGATCTCGGGCGTAAGGGAAAACAGCATCAATGGTAACTTGTCCCGCAATACGATGATCACGATGCCAAATATAACGCCGATAGGGGTCTGCCGTCACAACGATATCGGGCCGGTGCAACCTTATCTGGCGGACAATCTGTTTGCGGAAATCGGGCGTGTCCTCGAGCCCCTGATCCGGAAGTCGCAAAAAAATAACTTCGCGCACTCCCAGCATTTTGGCGGCCGCCAATTGTTCCTTTTCACGGATTTCCATCAATCTTTTCGGATTCATTTCGGGATCGCTGGTGCCTTTGTCCCCATTGGTACATACGACGTATATGACCTGTTTTCCTTCTCGGGTCCAGCGAGCTACCGTCCCGGCGATGCCATATTCTGCATCATCGGGGTGTGGGGTTACAATCATTGCGTGAATCGGTTCAGCCACGTTAACCTCCTGAGCCGGTTTCAAAACGTCCCATTTTGGCCAATTTGCGCTAAAGGTTGCGCCTCAAGGCTTGAGAACATCACACTAAAGTGCCCGCGTTGAGCTCAAATTTCAATCCTCAAAATACTCTATGTATTCCTCCGGTTGAAATTTTCGCCCGTCTTGATCTTGACCAAACTGAAACGTTTTGAAATTGGCTCTCCTTGTTAGATACAAAATGAAAAATTTATGAAAAATATCACGATCCGAAACTATCGCATGAACGATTTTGATCGTTATGCCCAATTGCTCAAAGAGGCGGAAACATTCGATCGCTCGGGGCGTTATGCTTCAAATCCTGGTCTGGCCGAAGAATTGAGTCGACCCAACTATTTTCCGGAAACAGATTTGTTTGTCGCTGAAACCGACAGAAAAATTATTGGCTATATCAGCGTCACCCTGGAGCGGGGAATTGGGCGAGCTTTGCTGGATTGCCAGGTCCACCCGCGGCACAGAAGAAAAGGCATGGCAAGTAAACTATTCACGTATGCCGTCCAGCGCGCCAGGGATTCGGGGGTGTGCGTTTCACAAATCAGCATACCCGAAACGAATGCCGCCGCCAGGAGTTTGTTAACCCATCTGGGTTTCGGGTACATCCGTCGTTTCCTTGAGCTATATCTTAATATTAATAACATCCCTTTTCAGGATGTCAACTACGGCCCATTCTTAAGCCGTGGTCTTCGGCAAGGCGAAGAAGACCTGCTGACAAAACTCCAGAACCGTTCCTTTGAGGGGACATGGGGATTTAATCCCAATACAAATGAGGAAATCGATTACCAGCTAAACCGGCGCGGCTGCTCCCTGGAGGATGTCAGGCTTATCTTTTTGTCGGATAACCCCGTTGGCTATTGCTGGACCATGGTGAACTCCGAGGCAAATGCGGTTCGTGGGGAAAAAAAAGGGAAAATTCATATGCTGGGTGTGGATCCTGATTATCGAAACAAAAACATCGGCAAGCAGGCCCTGTTGGCCGGATTATCTTTTCTCAGACTCCGAAAGATTCATAGCGTTGAATTGACGGTAGATGGTGAAAACATGCCGGCTCGGCGTCTTTACGATTCACAAGGATTTAAGGTGCGGTCGGTCACTCAGTGGTTCGAAAAGGGGCTGATTTAGCTTATCGTGATGATGTTCTGAATGATGCTTGAGAACGGTTCTGTATTCGTTAATGATGGCATCTGCAATATGGGGCCAGCCAAATTCGAAAATCGAAGCTCGAATTGAACCAACAGATTCCGCTTTGCCGTCAGGTCTGGAAAGCAATGTCTTTATCGCCTTTGCAAGTAAATGGGGGGCGTTATTCCTTATCACGGTCCCCGTTTTACCGCCCTGAATGATGTTTTCCATGGCACCCACCTGCGTTGCGACAACGGGCGTGCCACAAGCCAGAGATTCCAGCGCCACCAGCCCAAAGCTTTCGTGATAAGACGGTACAACCAAAACATCTGCAGCACTGTAATAGCACGGCAAGTCATCTTGTTCGATCCTTCCCGCAAAGCATACCATTGTCCCAATTCCCAGTTCCCGCGTCAGGTTCTGTAATTTATTCAGTTCAGGTGTGTTTTGCCCATCGCCACCGATGATGACCAGCCTGTACTTCTCATCTTTTGGCAGATATTTCATGGCTGTCAGCAATCGGTCTATGCCTTTCAGGGGAGAGAACCTGCCGACGTACAATATGAGTTTATGATCATTGTCAAAGCCGAGTTTGCGGCGCGCAACTGGCCGATCTACAGGTCGAAAAAGCTCCCGGTTTACACCACAGGGAACCACACTGATTTTCTCCGGCAGAGTATCATAATGCTGGATAAGCTCGCGTCTTTCCCGCTCGGTGGCAGCGATGATGCGGTCGCATGAATCCACCAGCTGTTTTTCAATACTTATCCGAAGTTCAGGTTCTTTCTCCCCTGCACCGGAGGTATTCTTCACCGCACCAAGGGTGTGGAACATTAGACTGTGGGGAATGCGCCAGCCCGCCTGCGCCCACGTCCCTATCCGACCTGAAAGCCAGTAATGACTGTGGGCCAGATCGTAATGAAGGCCTTCCTTCCTTGTGAAGCTTTGCAGCGCAACGGTGAAGTCGGATAGATAGGGATAAATCCCCAACTTAGGCATATAGCCGTTATTTCCGGCCCGAAGATGAATCAGGCGTACATTTTGATCCAGTTCTATTATCTGGCTATCCTTGGGGTCGTGGAGGCGTGTGTAAATATCGATGTGATGGCCTTGCTTTGCCAAAGCACAAGCAAGTTCGCGTATATAAACGTTCATCCCGCCCGTGTCTTTTGTGCCCAATTCTCCCACCGGGCAGGAATGGATACTGAACATCACGATGCGTAAGCGTTCTGCTAACGCTGTATCTGTTTCCGGTGCATGCCGTGAGTTGCTGCCCAAAATTTTGGTACCCATTATTTTGCCTTAAAAAGTGTTTATTTGTTGAGTTGTATTTGACACCGATACAAAGGGATCTCGCGGCCTCCCAGGCGGTGTTTATAGGGTTCGGCACCTTTCAGAAAATCGTATTTCTGCTTTCTGTTTTGAATGCTGTCCTGGATGCTGAACACCTTGCATAGCAAACCTGCGCTCAGAGAGCCGAGCAGGGGATCATAGCCGCTGTTATAAAGATAAATCGCAGAATTATAATCGAAGCACATGGATGCAGCTGCGGTTGTGTTGTCTAAATCGAGAAAATATAGTTTCAACATTTTCGCTTCCGCCATCGCCTCCGCCAAAGACATGAAATATGAAACCATTCGATCGGTCAGAAAATCTGCTTTTACTTCAGCACTCGATTTGAAGAGGGTAAAAAAGGTGTCGATTTCGTTTCTAACCTCCTCAACAGACTCAACTACCCGGTATTTAATGCGCGCTTCCTTATGCAAGCGCCTGATCTTGCGTCTGATTTCATGCCTTTGCTTGCCCGATAGCATAAGCAAATATTCATCCCACGTGCCCGGCAATGCCAAGTCAAACGAAACATCGGATACACTGCAGGAAACGTCGTAACCCTGCTTTTGGGCTAAATTCTTAAGCTCTGTGAGAACCATCGATTCAGGGTGCACTAGTTTCAAATCCAGCCAAGTGATGCCTTCGCGGCCCAGATGCTCGAGCAATACACTAAAAAATTCCGCTCCTTTCCCGGGCGCAACGATAAAATCGAGATAATCGCAAACATCGGTATCACCCATGAGCATCGCTTTTTCTCCCTCCACTAAAAGAGGGGCGATACCGATCACCTCTTCCCTTTGTCTTACCGCACAAAGATAAGAATCAAATGGGTTGCCGAACTCGCTCCACCAAACTTTGAGCCACTCGGGCAAAACAAAAAGGCAGTCCCATCTTAATGGCAAGCTTCGATTGTGCCGGTAAGAAGAAAGACTGTCAAAGTTTTCTCTCGTGACAATATAATCATTATTTGAAATTGACAGTGGCTTATCTCCCTATTGCTTCAATAATACGGAGTGAAATCTAAGCATTACGCTCCGTTTGCCGGTTTAACCTATTAGTATGGCAAAGACTTGATTAGGTGTCAAGGTGAACAGAATTAAGCTTCCAGCCAATGAAATCAATCAGTTAGTCAATTGTATGACTTTCCGGTTCAAAAAATTTGACACTTTCTGATATTGACAAATGCGAAAGGGAATGTAAAACAAAAACACGTAGCCGAGATCAACCCACCGTGAAGCAAACTCAAATTCATCAAGGGGACGGTGAAAATGGGGAATATGTTGGAACGAAGGAAGCACCCACGCTTTAAGGTTCAAGGAGGGCTGATGGCGACCCTTCAACCGGGTCGTGGCCGCTCAGGTGAAATCAAAAATGTCAGCAGAACAGGTATTGCTTTCGGTTACATCACTTCTGGAAACTGGACCGTCGAAACCTCCGCTATAGATATCCTCTCTCAGGATGGTGGATGCCATCTTGAAAAGATCCCCTGCAAATCTATCCATGAATCTTCGGATCGCAATAAAAATTCGTCCAACCTTATGGAATGGCGGACGCATGGTCTTGAATTCGGAGAATTGAATCTAGAGCAAAAAGAAACGCTGAATAATCTTATCCGGGATTATGCCGTAACATGAGCAGGCCGGATTTTTTGTGAATACCATTTGTTGGCTTCAGATTTAAAACAAAGACAACCTCATAAAACGCGATGGTGTTGGTGGAAAAAATACCAGATCATGGTGGTAGGCGCTTAGGAACTGATAGGCGCCAGGACTCTGTTAGTATCGATTTCCCTGATCGCAGATGCGGCATAGACCGCAGAAATGGTTTGGATAGACGCAGTGAAAGAACTGATTAATACTAAAGAAATCAGTCAAAATGGCTTAAAATATCGCGGATATGACTCACCCAAATATCTACAAAACTATCATATTCTGCGGTTCCTTTGAGAATCGGCACACATTGAATTCCAGCTTTGGTTAAAATGGATTTCCAGGAGTCGTCTTCATCGCCCGCCATATCGTTTTTGGCATGGTCACCGGCTACGGACATAAAGGGCATCAAATAGGCTTTTTTGATTTTCTTTTTTAGCAGCATTTTTTTGATAATGTCGACTTCAGGGTAACCTTCCACCGTGCCCACGAAAATGTTGGGATCTTTAAGCTGAAGCTGAAACATCAAGGCCGCATAAAACGCGTTTGATGGATGATGGGTGCCGTGGCCCATCAGTACCACCGCCTCGCTTTTTTTGCGATCTTTAGGGATGGCCCCCAAGATGGCATCCACAGAGCGCTGCATATCTTCCTGTGTGGCCAGTAAAGGATATCCCAAAATGATACGCCGGAACCCGCCCATGGCTTTGAATGCGCCAACTGTTCGACGCAGATCGTGGTATTCTGAGCCGCCGATGGTATGCAGTGATTGGACCGCCACGTGGGTAAATCCTTCATCCAGCATTTTGGCAAGGGCAACTTCGGGTGAATCCATATGCGTGCCCTGTTTCGCCAGCTTTTTGCGGATCATGTGAGATGTGTAGGCCCAGCGCACCGGTATCCCGGGATGAGCGGCTTTAGTTCTTTCATCGATGTTTTCAAAAGAGACCCGAGCATTGGGCAGGCTGGATCCAAAGGCGACCAGCAGAATAGCCACCTTTTTGGGGGCATCGTGTCCGTGAACACCGGCATGGATCCGGGAACCCAAACACACCAATGCCAGCAAAGCAAACATCGTTGCAAACCCTTTTGTTTTCATAAAAAATCCTCAGTCTTCAATTCTGTATCCCCTTTTAAGAACTACAAAGTCCAAAGTTCTGTCATTCCTGCCCCGCATTCAATGCGGGATAAACTGCAGCAGGGCACATGGTGAAGCATCAGCGCTATCCATAACTCCTTGATTTTCCTGGATTCCCGCGTTCGCGGGAATGACGGTTTTACCAATACGATATTTCTTTAAAATCCACGTGGTTAGTAAAAACTATGGACTTTCAAGTTAAGAAGCAAGGACTGCAAAAACACAAACCCTATTGCATCTTATCCATCCTCTCCCAGATAGTGCCAATCTCATCAGGGTCCACGTCAAACACGCTTCCAGAGGGAGCGAGGGGTTCGTTTCTGATAAATGCCGGGTAGGGATCATGGACCGTATCAAACTCAGTCTCTGCATTAAATATCAATTCCGTTTTAAGGGTCTCTTTTCCGATTTTCATCAAGTCCTCAGAACTGATGTTGAGACCATAACGTGCATTCACGAGATCCTTAAGGAAGTCAGTGAGAGGCGCGGGTTTTGATGGTGATGCAAGCAGGCAGTATCCCATCGCATCCAACACGGCCATAAAAACCTGTGTTTTTAGAGACGTGTCGACCTGGCCATCTTTGGAAGTAGGATTTGCATAAGAGATACCGGCTGTGTGGTCAGCCCCCATGGGGCTCGTCAGGTATGTCACACCGGTGGCCTTTGTGAACCGGGGATCATGGGCTGGAATTGACTGACCTTTGACAGCAGGAATTCTGGTTACCCCCAGCGCGTTGCAGGTGGCAACGACACCATTGGCTAGCGTGTTTCCGAATTCGTTGCCTTTTTCCACTTCGTCAAGGAGGGCCATGGCGGATTCAGCATCACCCATTTTCATCTTTCCGACACTGGCTGCCACGCCCATGGCACTACCGAGTTCGATCGTGTCCAATCCCAAATCATCACAGATTCGGTCAAACTTTGCAATAACATCAGGGTCAGAGATCCCCAGATTTGTGCCCATGAGGGCGATGGTCTCATATTCGAATCCCGAGGTCAGATGGTTGCCTTCGACATCGTGATAGATGATTGAACATTTTACAAGACACCCGGGCATACAGCCATCCATCTTTCCGCCTCTTTCCTGACATAATTTTTTCAGGTTCTCACCCCCGAGATTTTCAACACCTTCCGTCTGTTCGTTGCCATAGTTTTTTGAAGGCATACTCCCAATAGATCTTAAAGCGACAACCCCCGCGGGCGTACCAAAATTGCTCATGTTTTGAACCTGTGGATCCGCTTTAAGGATATCGGCCCATTTCTTAAGGGCAGCACTAAAGGCGACTTTATCTGCCAAATCTATGGCTGGGGTCCCTTTATCATCTATCAAAATGGCCTTCAGTCCTTTGGCTCCCATAACAGCACCAAGACCGCCTCGGCCCGCATGTCTTGAGCAACGACCGTCTTTATCGGAAAAGCTGACAGCCGCACCCTTTAATTTTCTCTCACCCGCAATCCCGGTTATGATCACGGCGGCTTTGGTGCTATATTTATTGAGAAGCGCTTCCACGACGGCGTAATTCATCATCACTTTGTATTCATCAGCGCCCGCAAGAGAAGCCCCATCTTTGCTTATTTTCAGGAGGTGCAGATTACCCTCTTCGGCTGTACCCTCGACTATTATGGCACGAATTCCAAGCCGGTCCATTTTTTGCGCCGCGGGCCCGCCGGCGTTTGCCTCCTTGATCCCCAAGGTAAGGGGACTCTTTCCTCCTACGGAAATTCGCCCGCAGGACGGAGCCAGTGTTCCGGCCAGCGGGCCGCATGCTATAATCAGCTTGGCCTCCGGCCCAAGCGGGTCTGTATCAGGGGGAACTTCTCTGCTTAATATTTCAGCCGACAGACCACGCCCCCCGAGGATTTTCCATTCCTCAGCTATATCCTCAAAGCTAACCTTAAGATTGCTCATGTTAACCCGTAGTATCCTCATCATTTTTCCTCCTAAAGAAATTAATAACCCGTTTCAAAAAAGATAGGAATTCAATCGACAGCCGCTAGGGTTGTGGCGCCTGATAATTACCGGTGGTCTCAACTTCCATTTTCGCCTAATATTCTAAATAACAGCAATAATTCAGGCTAAATTAAGTAAACAAAGAATAGGGTAAAAATATTAA
>CAZHAH010000201.1:0-10170 GCA_964530095.1 uncultured Desulfobacteraceae bacterium
GGCCAATCCATGTCATAATAGCCGGCCATGGGTGCGGGGTGACTCCCCCATGGTTCTTCCACCACAGCGTCGACACGGAATGCGGGAACCAAGGTTCGATTCGGGTCGTGCATGATTAAATCGGTATCTACAATTTCCTCGGCACAGATGATGATTTTTTCACAGCTTTGGAGGCCATAGCGACTTTCGCCCAGCATGCCCCAGGCCTGGGCATTGCCTAAAGGATCAGACCGTTGAACCTGGATAATTCCCACATCATGCCGGATGGGAGGCACCAGACAGACCCGTTCGCCGGTGAAAGGAGACGTTTCGAATTTCAGTCTGTTTTTTGCTCCGGTGTCGCTTTGTTGCCCATCAAACCCTGAACCGAGCATGGTTTTCGTGGCGATGTAGGGTAGGTCCAGAGAACCGGCAAAGTAAGCCAGATTCAAGACCAGAATGGAATACTCTTCTATCTCAATAGCGTGAGGGATTTTGCGGGTTAAAGCGCGTACGAAACAGTGGGCCGTGGTCGGCAGGGGGTTCCAGGTGAAGGCGGTGATGAGATGCTTGATCACACCAGCGCCGATTATCTGATCTACGGAGATCAAACCGGCGCATTTGGAAAGGGTCAGGGCCTTTTTGTGTTGCCTGATGATTTCATGCACGGCGGCAGTTGGATCCTGCTGTATAAACCCACCCAGATAAATCATGTCTCCATCGTTCACATACCGATCGATGGCAGCGGACATGGACATCAGTTTGCTGTTTTTTGACATTGTTTCCAGCTTTCACTGTTTTTGGGCTGCGTATAGGTTTCTAAGCACTCGTTTGAGCTGCTTTCCTGATGGCGTATAGGGGATTTCATCCACGAAAAAAACTTCCTTGGGTTTCTTGTAGGAAGCAAGGTTCCGGGCCACATAATCGACGATATCTTCTTTGTTGATCCGCGCATTTTCCTGAGGAACAATGTAGGCCACGATTCTTTCCCCCCAGTCGGGATCAGGGACACCGATGATGGATGCTTCGTACACATCCGGATGAGCGTACAGTACCTCTTCAATCTCGGCCGGATAGATGTTTACGCCACCCGAGATAATCATATCCACGGCGCGATCTACAATATAGTAATATCCTTCTTCATCCACTCTGGCCATATCCCCTACGGTAAAGTAACCGTTATGGTAATTTGCTTCGGTGGCGGTAGGATTCTTGTAGTATCCGTCCAGCAGGAAATCACTCTTTGTATACATGGTTCCTACTTCTCCTGCCGCAACTTCATTTTTATTCTCATCCAGCAATTTAATATCGTTCCACATGGCTGCCTTTCCGCAACTGCCCGGTTTCCTAATCTGATCTTCAGGCCTCAGGTAGGTCACGCAACTGTTTTCGGTTGCGCCAAAGAATTCAAATATTTTTCCAGGCCCAAAAAACTCAATGGCCTTCTCTTTAAGGGGAAAAGGAAAGGATTCTCCCCCGACGGTTATCACCCGCAGAGAGGCGGTATCATATTGATTTCTAACCGGAATCGGCAGATTTACGATCCGATTGATCATGGTGGGGACCATCCAGGTGGTGGTGACACGGTGCCGCTGGACGAGGCGCAGGAAATTCTGGGCGTCAAACCTGGGCATGATGATGATGGTATTCCCCAATATCAGCGAAAACGCCGCCCATGCATAAGGTGCCGCATGATAGAGGGGCCCTGCCACAAGATGGGTATCATCATAGGTTGTTTCAAAGACATGCGCATACCCAAGCAAGGAATTTAGGCGGGTTTTGCTCCTTCGGAAAACCCCCTTGGGCTTCCCGGTTGTCCCGGAGGTATAAACCAATGAAGAGGCCACGCCGCGAGAGCCCGTTTCCACCCCGGGAGGGGTATCCGCATTTTCCGCTATGAGTTGAGCGAGGTCCAGGACGTCACGATATAAGGATCCACCGGAGCAGATATATGTTAAGGGGGGGACGTTCAACCGGGATCGGGTGGCATTGACCATTTTTTCAAATTCGTGACCATAAATCAAAAGCCTGGATTCGGAATCATTGATGATATGAGCCAACTCGCTTTCCTTGAAGCGATAATTGAGGGCGATGGGGATAACGGATATCTTTCCCGCAGCACTCCAGGCCTGCATAATCTCCGGGCTGTTGTGCATCAGGATGGCAATACGGTCCCCCGCTTCAATACCGAGGCTTAGTATGCCGTTGGCCAGGGCATTGGTGCGGCTGTCCAGCTCCCGAAACGTAACCATGTCCTCATTCATGACCAGCGCCGGTCTGTCAGGTGTCCGTTTGGCATGGGTGGCAAGGCCAATCCTTTGGGGATCAAATTTTTCAATAAAATTGATCATCGGTAGGTCCCTTTTAATATCTTCCCCCACACTGCCGGCGATAGGCACACGGCCATTACTGGTTCAATTTTAAATTGGATGTCAAGAGAATTTTCCGACCGGATCGTTTTTAGTTTCTTAATGCTGAATTTTGTGCTTTTTAGGACAGGGAAAATTTGACTGCTTCGAGACAAATCACTAGTGGTTGTGCCGAGATGGCAAATTTTCCCAATTAAAGGAATTAATCATTTTCAAGATAAATTTAGGGCGCGAAAGGATTTCGACAAATGGATATCAATAACACTACAGCAGTTATCACGGGGGGCGCCTCGGGCCTGGGGGAAGCCACGGCGCGGGCGCTGGTACGCTCGGGAGGGCGCGTGGCCCTCACCGATCTCAATCGGGAGAAGGGAGAAGAATTGGCCCACGAGCTGGGAGATGCAGCCGCTTTTTTCGAGTTAAACGTGGCCCGGCACGAAGAAGTGGATGCGGTCGTGGAAAAGATCAAAAAGGCATTCGGCACCTTTCATATTGTTGTCAATTGCGCTGGAATTGGTGGCTCGGTCAAGATCGTGGGCAAGGATGGTGTCATGCCTGTCAATTTGTTCAACGACACGGTCGACGTTAACCTGGGAGGGACCTTTAATGTGATTCGGGCTACGGCCTCAACCTTAATGGAAAACACACCCAAGGGGGAAGGGGAAAGAGGTGTGTTCATCAATACGGCCTCCATCGCCGCCTTCGACGGGCAGGTTGGGCAGGCGGCCTATTCCGCATCCAAAGGAGGAATTGTCTCCATGACGTTGACCCTGGCGCGTGAATTTGCGAATGACGGCATCAGGATTATGACCATTTTGCCGGGAATCTTTGATACGCCCTTGTTGGCCCAATTGCCCGAACCCGTCAGAGAGCGATTGGGCAAACAGGTTCCTAATCCTCCTCGCCTGGGAAAACCGGACGAGTTTGCGGCGCTGGCTTGCCATATTATCGAAAATTCCTACCTTAACGGCGAATTTATCAGGTTGGACGGAGGCCTGCGTATGGGCTTCGGTCGCAAATAGGCCGGATTCGGTCGCAAATAGGTTTTAAAAAACGAGGGCGCGAAAATGAACTTCGATTTGACCAAGGAAATTGCCGCCGTACAGAGAGAAGCACATCGTTTTGCACGGAGCGAAGTGCTGCCAAGGATCGGCGATGATACCTTTAAAAGGGATCTCGTCCAGCAAATGGGGCAGCTCGGATTTTTCGGCTGCGCCTTTCCGCCGAAGTACGGCGGAACGGACCTGGGTTTTCTGGCCCATTCTGTGGTCTGTGAGGAGATATCCCGGGCGGATTCCGGATTGCGGGCATTGTTCAACATTCAAGCCCTCACGGTGGCCTATACCATAATGGAGTGGGGAATTCCGCAAATCGCCGAAAAGTATGTCGGGCCGCTGGTGCTGGCGGAAAAGCTGGGCTGTACCTGTTTTTCAGAACCCAATGCCGGGTCGGACATTGCATCCATCGAAACCACCATCGAAGACAAAGGGGATCATTTCCTTCTCAATGGCAACAAAACCTGGATCTCAAACGGAACCGTCGCCGATATCGCCGTTGTGTATGCCACTTTTGACGGAAGCCTGAAGCACAAGGGGCTCTGTGCAGTCGTGGTGGACACGGATCAGCCCGGCTGGACGACCCGTGAAACACCCAAACTGGGAGACAAATCCTCCCCCATCGCCGAGATCCACCTGAAGGATGTCAAAGCCCCCCGAGAAAACCTCCTGGGTGAATGGGGGGGCGGATTCAAGGTAGCCATGACGGCCCTGGACCGGGGGCGGATCAGTGTGGCCAGCGGTGCCATCGGTTTATCCCAGGCCTGTATCGACTGTTCCGTGGAGTATGCCAACAAACGGGTTCAGTTTGGAAAACCCATCGCCGAATATCAACTGGTCAAGGGGGCCATCGCTGAAATGGTATCCCATACGGAAGCCGCTCGGTTTCTGGTACGGCGGGGTGCCTGGCTCAACGATAAGGACCGCCCATTTACGCGCGAAATAGCCATTGCGAAATACTTTGCCGGTGAGGCGGCAGTCCGCGCGGCGGGGATGGCCATGGAGATACATGGTGGGATGGGATACTCCCTGGAACTGCCGGTTGAGAAGTACTACCGGGATGCCAAACTCTACCAGGTAGGAGAAGGCACGGCGAACATCATGCGCATTCTGATCGCCGATGACGCCCTGGGGATAAAAAAGGCCAACCGGCCTAGAATTCACGTACACAGTAAGCTTCGCGACTTACAATAAAGCTCCCCTATCCCCACCCTTAAGCCGGCCGGTCACAGCTTTTCCAATAGGTCACACAACAATCTTACGCCGAATCCGGTTCCTCCCGGATTGCAGTAGGCACTCCCTTTCTTGGCATAGGCCGGGCCGGCAATGTCGATATGGGCCCAACGGGTTTTGCCGACAAATTCGGCCATGAACAAGGCGGCCGTGATGGCTCCTCCCCAGCGGGTGCTGGCCAGGTTGTTGATGTCGGCAAAATCACTTTTGAGCAATTCCTTATAATCTTCGGGAAGGGGCATTCGCCAGCAGCGTTCATGGGTTCTCTCCCCGGAGGCAATGATCGTCCCGCATAAATCATCGTGTGGCGAAAACAGACCGGCAATTTTTTCTCCCAAAGCCACTACGCAGGCGCCGGTTAAGGTGGCCAGATCGATGATCGTATCCGGCTTATACGTTTTGATGGCGTAGGCCAACGCATCGATGAGAATCAGCCGCCCTTCGGCATCGGTATTGCCGATTTCGACCGTCTTTCCGCTATAACTGCGCACAATATCGCCCGGACGAGTCGCGCTGCCGGAAGGCATGTTTTCCACCAGCGGGATCACCCCAACAACTTTCATTTTGGGTTTGAGTTTTGCTACAGATAGAAGGGTGGCGGCGACGGCAGCAGCGCCCGACATATCCGATTTCATTTCGCTCAAACCGGCTGAAGGTTTTAGGTTGATGCCACCGGAATCAAACGTAACCCCTTTGCCAACAAAAACAATCGCCTTCTGCGCCCCCTTGGGCGCATATTCTAAAATCGCCATTCGCGGTTTGCTTTGACTCCCGGCCGCTACCGCCAGCAAGGCTCCGAATTTTTTTTGCTTGAGTTCCTTTTCGGTCCAGACACGAACTTTGAGATTTTCCTTTCTGGCCCGGGTTTGGATCGATCGAGCAAATATTTCGGGACGTTTGTCGTTTGAAGGTGTACTCACCCATTCCCTGGCGAGCAGGGTTCCCCGGCAAATGGCTTCAACCCTTGAGGGGAGTTTGTTGAATTTTTTAGCGTTATTCGAATCGACGCACAGATAGATCCGCTTAAGCGGCTTATGATCTTTTTTTTGTAAATATTTATCAAAAATGTGGTTGCCTAAAAATGCACCTTCAAACAGGGCTTCAAAAAGAAGCGATGATTCGATACCCAGTTTGGCGGCCGAAGGGACGGTAATAAATATTTGGCTAAAATCATGTTGGATACATTTTTTAACCGCAGTGCCGGCAAAGGCGCGAAGTGATTCGGGTTTGACTTTTTCAATTTTGCCCAGTCCTAAAAAAAGGACACAAGGCGATGAAATGCCGGGCAGATTGTAAAGGGTTAACTCATCCCCCTTTTTACCCTTAAATTCTTTTATTTTCCGTGCTTCTTTCACCAATGATGAGACAATTTTATCCTCATAAATAACTTTATCCTCACAGACCGGTATTGCCAAAATTTCAATTTTGTCCCGCGTGAGATCGGCATGTTTTAAAAAAAGCATTCATTATCCCCTTTCATCCAAGATGATCCTTATGTTAATGGCTAACATATTTCGGGCATGATCATTCTCTTAATTCTGTTGACATTGCTTTACCAATCATTGATACAAAATTTTGGTATCGTTATCAATATATTTGATAAAGAACGAAAGGAATCGAATCACATGACCGCTGATTTTGAACAACGTGTCCGGCAGACCGGTTTGCAGCTTTACCAGTTTGCCGAAGGGCAGAAACCCTCTCTATTTAAAAAAGACTACTGGACCGGCAAAGTGATGGACTGGTCCATGAAAAACGAAGCTTTTAAGCAGGAGATGTTCCGTTTTGTGGATGTGTTTCCCTCTCTTACAAGACCCGAGTCGGTAGCAAAACACCTTCAGGAATATTTTTGCCAGCCGGGGCAGGATTTTCCCAAATCCATGCAATGGGGGCTCAAGCGGGTCAAGCCGGATTCCATGGCGGCAAAACTTGCCGCAAAAAGTATCACAAAAAACATCAATGCCATGGGAAAACAGTTCATTACCGGTGCCGATTTGAAGGAAGCTGCACCGGTATTGAAAAAACTCCGCGATCAGGGCCTTGCCTGGACCGTAAAAATTCTAAAAGAGGCTGTTACGTCTGCAAAGGACGAGGCCGTTTTTATGGAAGCGCAGATGGCCCTGATGGATGCGTACCATGACATCCACAAAGATTGGCCGGCCCTTGGCGGCGGGGAGGGTGAACTGGACTGGGGATTTACCCCCAAAACCAATGTATCGCTCATGGCATCCTGTCTCTTTTCACAGTACATCAATAAAGCCTGTGCGTTCGACTATGCCGTGGACATGGCCCTGGAGCGGCTGCGGCCGATATATCACAAGGCCATCGCGTTGAATGCCTATGTGATGATGGACATGGAGCACCTGCCGGCACGCGAATTCACGATCGCCCTTTTCAAAAAGATCAACGAAGAGGGAGAGTTCCGCGACTACCCCCACAAGGGTATTGCCTATCAGGCCTACATGCGCGATTGCGGGCCGGTTCTTGAAGATTTGCTTTCATGGTCCAGGAAGGCGGGACAGAATTTCGGCATTCGTTTGGTCAAGGGCGCCTTTTGGGATGAAGAGGTAGTCCTGGCCAACCAGTTCAACACCCCGGTGCCGGTTTTTACAAACAAACATGAAACCGATGCCGCCTATGAGGCCTGCGTAACAAAGATATTAAAGAATCACGCCTGCACAATGCTGAAGTGTGCCTCGCACAATGTCCGCACGGTTGCCTATACAGTGGAGACCGCCAGAGACCTCCGCGTTCCTGATGAGCGCCTGGAATTCCAGATGCTGCATGGCATGGCTGAAAACCTCAGGGCCGCCTGGGTCAAAGCCGGGCTTCATCTGCGCCTGTATGCCCCTGTGGGGGAAATTATCCCGGGCATGGCCTATCTGGTACGCCGTTTGTTGGAAAACACCTCCAATGAATCCTTTTTGCGCCAGAGTTTTGCCGAAGGTGTCGCACGGGAAACGCTGCTTAAAAATCCCGTTGAACTGGCGCAAGAAACGTCCGCTTCGCCGGAGCTCCAAAAAGAGACGTCTCCATATGGTGAAAAAGGGCCGTTTCGTAATGAGCCGCCGTTTGAGTGGACAGTAGCAAACAGGCGCTTATTCGCGGCCACATTGAAAGATGTAAGAGAGCGTTTTCCCATTAAAACACCCCTTTGTATCGGCAGCCGGGAGGTCGCCACGCCCGAAGTACGTTCGTCTACGAATCCAAACAATCCCCATGAGGTCGTGGGAATCTCATCTACCGCCGGCCCGGCAGAACTTGAAATGGCGATCGCTGCAGCGAAAGAAGCCTTCCCGGACTGGAGCCATACACCCCCGGAGCTGAGAAGTGAACCCATTTTGAAGGCGGCTGAGATTGTCAGAAATAAGCGTAACGAGCTGGCGGCGCTGCTGATACTTGAAAGTGGAAAAAACTGGTCTGAATCGCAAATGGATATTAATGAATCGATCGACTTTCTGGAATACTACGGCCGCGAAATGATTCGGTTATCCCAGCCACGGGTAACAGCCCGGATCCCCGGTGATTCGAGCAGGATGGTGTATGCCCCCAGAGGTGTCGGTGCGGTTATCGCACCGTGGAATTTTTCTTTGCCCATCTCCATCGGCATGTGCACTGCCGCCATTGTTACCGGGAACACGGTGGTGTACAAACCTGCCTCCCAAACACCTGTTGTGGGCCAATCGGTTTATCGGATCTTTGAAGAAGCGGGATTGCCGAAAGGCGTTCTGAATTTTCTGCCCGGGCTCGGTAGCGAGATCGGCGACCGTTTGGTGACCCATCCCCATGTGGCGTTTACGGCTTTTACAGGCAGTCGGGACGTTGGACTCAGGGTCATAGAACAGGCTGGAAAAACAGCCCCAGGGGCTGAGAGTGTAAAAAAAATCATCGCTGAGATGGGCGGGAAAAACGCCATTATCGTTGATGCGGATGCCGACCTGGATGTGGTGGTCGGCCCTATTATCCAGTCGGCCTTCAGTTATCAGGGCCAGAAGTGTTCGGCCTGTTCACGGCTGATTGTGCTGGAGGAGAATTACGACAAATTTCTGTTGCGATTCAAAAACGGCGTTGAGACGCTTATTCTGGGTCCTTCCGAAGACCCGAAAACCGACCTGGGCGCGGTCATCGATGAAGCGGCCATGGAAAAGATCGAAGCCTACATCGAAATGGGGAAAAGAGAAGGCCAGATGTTAACCCAGCATGGTACCAAGGATCCGGTGGGACATTTTGTGCCGCCCACTGTTTTCGTGAATATCCCTTTGGGAAGCAAACTCATGCAGGAGGAGATCTTCGGGCCGGTGGTCTGTGTTACCAGGGTAAAAGATTTTGATGAAGCCCTAGAGGTGGCCAACAGCACATCGTATGCCCTCACCGGAGGCGTTTTTTCCAGAAGTCCGGCCAACATCGAAAAAGCCTGCCGCGAATTTCAGGTGGGGAATCTCTACATCAACCGTGCCATTACAGGCGCCCTTATGCAGCGGCATCCATTTGGCGGGTACAAGATGTCCGGTATCGGCGCCAAGGCCATGGGACCGGATTACCTGCCGCAGTTTATGCATGTGAGAACCATCGCTGAAAATACATTTCGCAGCGGCTTTGCACCCATGGACAATTGAACGTCTCGGAAATTCTATAACTTATTGAAAATATGTCATTTGTATAACAACATCCTACTTCCCAAAACCCATCATTCCAATTTTCCACCATTCCACTATTCCAATTGGGGCGTAGTCCAAGTTCTAGGGCCATGTCATCGAGAAAAGCCGATTGTAAATATCACCAGCTCAGTCAGGAATCCAGGAAGGGATAATTATCCTTGAGATCGGTAATTCTAAAGGATATATATATGCCAGTGCTGATTTATGGAGGTTTTCAAAAGTGAGCACTATAATCCATGACCAACCGGAGGGAAAGAAAAACTCCCCCTCCGATCACAGTGGTTGCAGCTAAAGCCTCACTTCTTGGGTTTCTTGTCCTCCTGCTTCGCAGGCTTGGAGCCTTTCTTCGTGGAAGGCAGGCATCCACACCCACAAGAGTTCTGTTTCTTGTCAGTCATCTGTATCACCTCCTTCCATCTGTTCCGATCTCACTTTCATTCGCATTCTTTGATGCGTTCTTCGACTCCGGCCAATTCCTTCTTCAACAGGTCCTGGTAATTCTCCAGGCATTCCCGTTCCTCTTGAGTGGAAAAGAACCGGCGGAATCCCGGACCGCATCCGCAACAACCGCAGGTACATCCTGCCAATTCGGTAGACCTGTGAGCCATTCTTGGTTGACACATCGCAATCACCTCCTTTCAGATCTTCTGCGTGTTTTCGTTCACGCCACGGTGCCTGTTTAGCTCGTCGACAGGAACGTGGGGCCTCATAGTCCCAAAGCCGCCTTAGCGACATCTTGGCGGAGCCATTCCGATGTCTTAAAATGAAGCATGAGACCCCGGGCGTCCCGGAAGAGCCTCTCAACAGTGTAATCTCGGCAGTAACCGTGCCCGCCCATAACCTGTATGGCCTTGTTGGTAACTTCAACGGCGGTCT
>CAZHAH010000202.1:0-10019 GCA_964530095.1 uncultured Desulfobacteraceae bacterium
CCAGTTCTCGAGCAGAAGAATAATCCAAATTGGTGACGCGCGTCACCAGTGTAGTTCCAAAAGGGGGACATTCGTGCACAAAGTGCTTGAAAGTTGAAACCGGCGGTTTAATCTGAAGTTTTGGAGGCTGGTCAGAGAGTCATTGGTGTCAAAGCTTGAATTGTGAATTAAAAAATTGGGCTCGTTTGATCCAAAAAATTTATCATGTAAATCCATTGCTGTGTCCTAAGTGTACGGGATCTATGAAAATAATTTCATTCATTGATCAGGATGAGCTCATCGAACGGATACTGAGACACTTGGGGTTACCTGCCCGCTCGTGCCTCGCAGTGGCAGGCGGGTGGGATACCTGTCTGCGTGCGACGCACAGGCAGGCCAGAAACCATGACCCGCCCGCTAAAAGCGCCGCCCATATCCCTGAACTTACATATCTGCCTGTGCGTGATTGCACGCAGACAGGTGACGATTCTTATTCTCAACTTTTCTCCGAGCCGGAGGCCGCCCAGCGATTATTGGCTCCCATAATCGAAAATGAGTTTTGAGGCGTACCGGAAATCCACGTTAAAATTCGGCTGAAAATCTCATTTTTTAAAATCTTGGCTCCCACCATGTCGATTTTAAAGTTTGATCGGCAGCCGCTTTCGACTGCAGCCCAAATTCCAGTTCAGCCTATACAACATGTAGTGGTGTATTTTTCTTGACAAACAACCATCCTTCCGCCATACACTACCTTCCAAAAAGCAAGTTCTTATTATTGACAGAAAAATTCAATTTGAATATGATTTTTACCGACGAACAGGTATAGAGTGAAGATAGTTATAATTATTGGCTAATGCCCAAACACGAAGGAGCGGGAGATGGATGTAAATGTCCAATTTAATGCTAAATTGCCGGTAAAGATCACCAAAAAGCGCAAATGGCATGTAGCATCGTGCCCGTTACTGGACGTGCATTCTCAGGGTGAAACCGAAACGAAAGCTAAAAACAATCTGCGAGAGGCCCTGACACTTTTCTTTATTTCTTGTTTCGAACGGGGAACCCTTGAAGACGTACTAAAACAATGCGGATTTAAGGCAGTACGTCCACCGGTCGCCCAAATTGCCAAACGATCTGCTAAATCCAGTGAGTCCTACATCAATATCCCAATTCCATTTATTGTCAACCAGGATAATCCGCCTGCATGTCACGTTTAACGCCCGTCAAATGGAAGATTCTTGAGTGCATCTTTCTAAAGGACGGGTTTGTTTTTGAGCGACAGGAAGGCAGTCACCGTTCTTATTCAAAGAAAGGCGTGCTCCGTCCCGTCATCATTCCCACCTACCCGGAAGTGGATGTACATATTATACGGGGCAATATGAGGACTGCCAACATGTCAAGGGAGAGATACTTTCAGCTGCTGGAACAATGCAAATAGGGAAATTCCATCTTGAAAATGCCGTCTTGTTTCTCTAAGGGAAATGTAGCCTCTTCAGCACTATCTATTAAGCAGGGCGTGCATTATCATCTGTTCCACATCCTTATTTGCATTGATGTGCAACATATTGATGTTTCGATTATTTAACGCAAATACTCGAAAGATCTCATCGGCAAAGGCTTTTCCGATTGATCTTACGCCATCAAAATCAAGAATTACCGTTTCAAACCGATCAATCCTTGACAGCAATCTTTTTGATTGTAAACGGGAAACCAATAGTTCGTTGCCGTATTGTGCAAGCCGAACCGGAACGATAGTTTTTTTTAAAACCATAGTCTTCATCAGAAATATATTCAAAAATTTCCTTTGTTGTTCGAGAAGAATTGTTTCTCATTTTCATAAAAACCCAATGTACCGGAAATCCACGCTCAAATTCAGCTGAAAATCTCATTTTTTAAAATCTTGGCTCCCACTATGTCGATTTTTAAGTTTGATCGGCAGCCGCTTTCGACTGCAGTCCAATATTTAGTCGTGGATGGGGCACTAGATCGATACGAATTGCTATGCCCCGGTTACTGACAGGTCCTTCAAGGTTTGCGTCAATACGCGCACCCCTTTTTCAATATCTTCCCAATCGGTCCATTCCAAAGGCGAATGACTGACCCCATCTTTGCTGGGCACGAAAATCATCCCCGTCTTCACGCGTCCGGCCATAATCTGAGCATCATGGCCAGCACCGCTGATCATCTTCAAATAGGGAATACCGGTTTTTTTAGCAGCGGCTTCGATTATCTGAACGAGTTCCGGGGAGAGAGGAACCGGATCATGCACGGGGGGTATCTGCACCTGAACCGCAACACCGTGGGTTGATTCCAGTTCTTTTAACATCTCCACGGTGTCATCCATCAAATGCTGCATGATTTTTTTGCGGACATCGCGGATATCGATGCCTATTCGAACTTTCCCGGGAATGACATTGATCCCATTCGGAAAAACCTCCAGTCGGCCGACGGTTCCGACAGTGGGTGAATCGTACTGGGCTGCAATTGCATTGGCCCGGCGGCGGACAAAAGAAACCACCTCGGCAGCCGCCACCAGGGCATCCTGACGCATGTTCATCGGAGTCGTTCCGGCATGGTTTTCTATCCCTTTGATGGTCGCATTAATCCAGGCCACTCCGGTAATGTTTTCCACGATACCGAGGGGTATTTTGGCGCTGTCGAGAACAGGACCCTGTTCGATGTGCATCTCGACAAAATATTCGACATTATCCAGCTCCCGTGCAAAATCACCTTGGTAGCCGGTTTGTTTCAGAACTTCTTCCAGCGATTTGTTTTCGGCATTGGTCACCGACAGCGCCTCGGTCCGGTTAAGCTTCCCGCACAGGGCGGAACTCCCCAGAAGACCTTGGCCAAAAGCGGATCCCTCCTCCCCTGTGAATGCGACTACTTCAATTGCCCGCTCATTTCGAAAACCGTCTTCCCGAATCCTCCGGATCGCCTCTAGGGCTGCAAACACGCCCAGGGCGCCATCAAACTGTCCCCCATTGAGAACGCTGTCCAGGTGTGAACCACACATGATACTCCCGCAATCGGCCAGTATTCCTGGGATTCTGCCAAAGATGTTTCCGAATCTGTCAATTTTCACAGACAGACCCGCCGCCTTCATCCGCTGTACGGCAAAATCCCTTACCTGCCGGTTCGCCGGCGTACCTTCCGGCCGAGATGCGCCGCTCTCCGGGTCCAACTCCGCATGGCGTTCAACTCTCCGTTGAGGCTCCCTTCCGAATTTGCCCGTTTCGATAAGATCTTCTTTTAACCGATTCATTCTACAGTCTCCCTTGGGTCTATCCCTAATGCCGTTAACCTAAGCATTTTAGATTGTATCATCATATATTTTCCAGTATGGTGCATTTTGGGGGTTGGATTTTTACTTGTTTCGTTTTCGTCTGCAAACAGCAGATCGGCGTTTTAAAGACTGTTTATTTATTCCAAAGCATATCCTTACGGTTCAAATGAGTATGAATCGCTGTAAAAAACCCCTTACGCACTATACCCGAACATCTTATTCCAGAAAGGAGGAGAAAATGAATTTTAAACCGAATCGAAGTATTTTGGCAATGGCCTTTCTCACCCTGGTCTTGGTTGCTTCTACAGCATCTGCGGCCGGACCCATCAAGATCGGTATTTTGCAAGGTTTGAGCGGACCCTATGAGGTATATGGCAAACAAGAAGTAACCGGCTTTAAAATGGGGCTGGAATATTTTACCCAAGGGACCAATAAGATCATAGGCCGGGATGTGAAACTCATTATTGAAGACACCCAGCTCAAAGCCGCCCGGGCCAAGATGCTCCTCACCAAACTCTACAGCGACGACAAGGTGGATCTGGCCGTCGGCCCCACCAGCAGCGGCGTGGCCCTGGCGATTCTACCCGTGGCGAAACAATTCAAGAAGATTTTGATCGTCGAACCGGCCGTTGCCGATTCCATTACCGGTAAAGCCTGGAACCGCTACATCTTCCGTACAGCCCGCAATTCCAGCCAGGACGCCATTTCCCAGGCGGTGGCCGTGGCCAAACCGGGTGTCAGCATCGCTTGCATTGGCCAAGACTACGCCTTTGGGCGCGATGGGACCGCTGCATACAAGCGGGCGGCGGAAAACCTCGGGGCCAAGGTTGTCCATGAAGAATATGCCGATCCCAAAGCGACCGATTTCACTGCAGCGATCCAGCGCATGATCGAAGCCCTGAAGGATAAGCCCAGCCCCAAGTATGTCTGGGTCATCTGGGCCGGTAAAGGGGGCCCTGTACCCCAGTTGATCCAAAGCGGCCTTGACAAATATGGCATCGAGTTCACCATGGGCGGAAATGTTCTCGCCGCCCTTAAATTGTACAAACCGATGAAAGGCATGGTGGGTGCGGTTTATTATTATTACGAAAGCCCGAAAAATGAGATCAACGATTGGCTCGTTAAGGAACACTACAAGCGATTCAATGGACCTCCGGATTTCTTTACCTGCGGCGGGTTTGCGGCAGCGGGCGCTGTGGTCGCAGGGATTACCAAAGCCGGTGGAACTGGGACCGAGCAGTTGATCGGTGCCATGGAAGGGTTGGAATTTATGACACCAAAGGGGAAAATGATATTTCGCAAAGAGGATCACCAGGCCCTGCAGGCGATGTACGCCTTCAAGATCGATGTCAAACCGGATGTGGAATGGGCGATCCCGACGCTGACACGCGAGTTGTCGCTCGAGGATGCGGCGCCTCCCATCATGAACAAGTAACAATCTTCAGAGAGTCTTCAAAAATCGGCAGTCGGCAGGATATATTCTTTATTGAATATTTTTCCTGCCGACCGTTGCACCACACAATTAGCTACATTTATGTAATAGAAAATGGCTGGTGATAATTCGCAACCGATCATCGAAACCCGAGATCTAACGATCCGCTTTGGCGGACATGTCGCCGTTGATCACGTAACGATCGGCATTGAACCCTTTGTTCTCAAATCCATCATCGGGCCAAACGGCGCCGGGAAAACCACACTATTCAACCTGATGACGGGACAGTATAAACCCACCCAAGGCAAGATTTTTCTGCAAGGCAGGGACATCACACATTTGGGTACGGCGGAACGAACACGATTGGGGATGGGCCGATCCTTTCAATTAACCAACATCTTTCCGAACCTCAGCGTACTGGAAAATGTACGCCTGGCCATTCAGGCGCGTAGGGGTTTTGGACTGAATTTCTGGCGAAATTTTCTTCATTACACGGACATTGAAGACCACGCCTATACCCTCCTAAACACCGTTTTACTTGAGAATAAATGGCTTCAAATCGCCAACAGCCTTACCCATGGAGAGCAACGCAAGCTGGAAATCGCAATTCTTCTCGCCCTTGAACCGCAAATCCTATTTTTAGATGAGCCGACCGCCGGCATGGGCCAGGAAGAGGTCCCGGCCATTTTAGAAATCCTTGAGAACATCATGTCTACCCGTGACCGAACGATCCTTTTGGTGGAGCATAAAATCGATATGATCATGACCCTCTCGGATTCCATTGCCGTTCTTCAGGACGGTAGGCTCATCGCCGATGGCCATCCGGAGGAGATTCGTCGTAGCGAAACGGTCCAGCAAGCCTATTTAGGTGGAGGAATGAAGCGTGCCTGAAACGATTTTAAGTGTCGAAGGAGTGCATACCTTCATTGGGCAACATCATATTCTGCAGGGCATTTCATTTGAAACCCAATCAGATGCTGCAACGGTCCTCATCGGCAGAAACGGCGCCGGAAAGAGCACAACACTTCGGACCATAATGGGACTCTTGCCTGCTTCCCAGGGGACCATCACCTTTAAAGGCGACACCATTCAGAAAAGTAAACCCTATGAAATCGCCCGCCTTGGGATTGGGTTTGTTCCCGAGAATCTGGGAATCTTCGCTGATCTCACAGTAGAGGAAAACATGCGCGTGGCCATGCTGTATGAGGATGCCGCCACCGCCCAGCGCTTGGAAAAAGTCTTGGCTATGTTCACGGCCCTGCGCGACTTTTGGGGTGCCAAGGCCGGAATCCTCAGCGGCGGACAAAAACAGATGTTGGCGATTGCCCGCGCCATCGTAAATGATACTGCCTTGCTGCTGATTGATGAACCATCCAAGGGCTTGGCACCTATTCTAATTGAAGCCCTTATCGAGACCATCAATCAGATCAAGGAACATAGTGTCGTTGTTTTAGTGGAACAAAATTTCTTCATGGCCAGCAGTGTCGGCGACTATTTCTATATTTTGGATGACGGGCAGGTGGTTCACAACGGCGTGATGGGAGAATTGGTTCAGGACGAGGAATTGCAAAGTCGGTATCTGGGTATATCAAAAATTGAGGAGTGACATTGCATGCCTGATCATATTTCGAAAAATCGGGGGCAATATTTCACCCTTGCCGGTGCGGCGATCCTGTTTCTCCTGCCGCTCTTCACGATTGCCCCAAAAACCTATCTGACGCTAACCATCGCCGGGCTTGCCATGGGGATGCTGCTTTTCCTAATAGCGTCCGGAGTGAGCATCATATTCGGTCTCATGGATGTGATCAATTTTGCTCATGGCGCACTGTTTGCGTGGGGCGCCTATGCAGGCTTCACTGTTTTTAAGCTCCAAATGCATTGGGTCGAGGCGGATTCGATTTTTTTAAATGCAGCGGTTTTCCTCCTTGCCATTTTGGCCGCCATCGTCGTCGTGGGCCTTTTGGGAATCATTTTGGAACGGGTGGTTATTCGTCGGGTCTATGGTTCGCACCTCTTTCAAATTCTCATTACCTTCGGTACCACCATCGTTCTGGTCGAATTGATCCGCGTCTTCTGGGGCCCAAATGACGAGGTCATGACCGTTCCCTTCACATTCCGGGGGAACTGGGATGTTCTGGATATTATTATTCTGAAATATCCCATAATTTGTATTGCCATCGGCCTTTTCATCTATGCCTTGATTCAACTCGTGCTCAAAAAAACAAAACTGGGCACTATTGTTCGAGCCGGTGTCGAAAATCCCGAAATGGTCCAGGCCATGGGGCACAACATATTCCTCCTTTTCACGGGTGTGTTCGCCGCGGGTGCCGGTTTGGCTGCTTTGGGGGGATTGGCCATGTCTATCTTCAGCCTGCAGGTATATCCCGATATGGGGTCGACTTATCTTTTATTTGCTTTTATCGTCGTTATTATTGGCGGATTAGGGAGTGTCACGGGGTCTTTTGTGGGCGCCTTAATCGTTGGACTGGCCTATAATTTTGTTGCCTACCTGCTTCCATGGGCTGCGGCTGGTGTTAACGTGTTAATTATGATCATCATTCTTCTCATCCGGCCGACCGGTCTTTTCCCGGTGGGAAAATAGCGAGGAATGCAAAATGGATGAACTTTCACCGGTTCTGAGCTTCCGTTTGGCACAAAAACAAAAACAGTACAAAAGCGGAAATTTCTTTCTCAGAGTCGGTGTCTTGCTGCTCTTCCTGGCTGTGCCCTTCCTTTTTCCTTCCTATAAAACCGTCGATTTGGCGGTTCAAATCGTGATGTTCGCGGTCCTTGTCGCGAGTTTCGACATTCTCCTCGGCTATACCGGAATCTTGTCCTTTGGCCACGGGATGTTTTTCGGAATCGGCGCCTACTGCGTGGCATTTCTGGTAGGCAAATATGGAAGCCCCTCTTATACCAATCTGCTCATCGGTTTTCTGGTTGCCTTTATCGTTGCCGCGCTATTAGCCCTTCTGATCAGCTTCCTTTCCCTGCGTGTCAAGGCCATCTTTTTTGCAATGATTACCTTGGCCATTGCCGAACTGGCGATCATTCTGGCCACCAAACTCAGCCGGTTTACCGGAGGGGAGGATGGCATCAGCGTAGACATGCCCGGTATCCTGTCGGTGGCTTATTCCATGGGCGAATTTATGGGATTCGAAATCACCGGCCGGGTCATCGCTTATTATTTCATTCTATTCGGCTGCCTAGGTCTGTTTTTACTGATGCTTCGTTTCACAAAATCGCCCCTGGGTCGTGTGCTCCAGGCCATCCGCGACAACGAACAGCGCGCCGAAGCGCTCGGCTATAAAACATTTATCTTTCAAGCCGTCTCCATTACCTTCGGATGTGTTATTGCTGCTATGGTCGGTGGCTTTTACGCCATCTGGGTGGGATATGTGAATCCCGAATCCTGTTTAGGTGTTTTGACGATTATGCTCGACGTGCTTCTGATGATAATCATCGGCGGCATGGGAACATTGTATGGGGGTCTGGTCGGAGCGGCATTTCTGAAAATTACGCAAACCTTTTTACCCGATCTTCAGAATTTAGCTGTAAATCTGTTTCCGGGGGCAGGGTTTTTACACAATCTCTTGGAACGCTGGCTGTTATGGTTTGGTATCCTATTTATATTGGTAGTCGTATTTTTCCCCAAAGGCGTGATTGGATCGGTAAAAGAATTTTTGGCACAGCGTCAGGTTTCCACCACACATAAAACATAGAGGCTTTATCTTTAAAAATTGTTTATCCCAGTTAGGTAGTGTCCATCCAGAAATGGTAGTTTTTGGTTCCCCGATGAAAAGCTCGGGATCTTCGACAAGACAAGTTGAGCACATCTTATAAAAACAGAAGCGAAATCCCGCAAATTCTTGCGGGAGCCGCAGCGTTTTTGCTACCGCAAACGTAGCATGCCTACGTTGAGGATTGCAAAAAAGCGAGAACACGGTCCGGGGCCAAAAGATGCTATTTATGGATAGACACTTGAAAGGAGTAGTATAATGTCCCAACCGGTAATGAAGAAGGTTAAAGGCCGTGGTATAGAGATCAATCTGGCAATCTGGGAAGGAGATGGCAAACCGGTCATCTGTGTCCACGGCATCACCGCCAATTGCCGCTCCTTTGATATCCTGGCTCAAAACCTGGCCCCACGACACCGTATTTTTGCCATGGACTTAAGAGGTCGGGGCGGATCGGATAAACCTTCCACTGGATATTCCCTTGAACATCATATCGACGACATAAACGCTCTTATGGATGATCTGGATCTGAAACGTGCCGTACTGATGGGCCACTCTCTGGGGGCTTTCATCTCATTGGCTTTTGCCGCCCGGTGTCCGCACCGTGCCGATGGCATCATTCTGGTTGACGGCGGTGGCAAACTTTCTCAGAAACAATTGGATCAGGTTTTCGAAGGCATCAAACCGGCTTTGGACCGCCTGGGGCAGGTCTTCCCCTCCGCCGATGCGTATATCGAAAAAATGAAATCCGCCCCCTATATTCGTCCCTGGTCCTCCGCCATCGAGACCTACTACCGTTACGAATTGGAAGAAACCGATGACGGAGTGCGGTGTAATATCGAACCAACCCATATCATGGAAGAGGCCGCCAATGTCAGGAAGGTGGAGGTGGACGGATTTTATTCACAGGTTCAATGCAAAGTCTTGATCCTCAAGGCAACCGAGGGCTTATTTAGCCCCGCAGATCTTCTCCTCCCTGAACCGGTAGTAGAACGAATGGTAAAAGGAATACCCCATGCCCGTCGATTTGACGTCGAGGGTACCAACCACTACGGAATTGTTTTCCAGCCTCATGCGGAGCGGGACCGCACAATCCTGGAATTCCTTGAAGAATAAACTTGATTGGAATAGCATAACTATTTCTGGTATTAGTTTACCGCCGAGCCGCAGAGGGATTGTGTTCTTTTACCTGGCAGGCCGAAGGTTCCGGGACGGACCTCTGCTCTCGGAAGAGACGACAGCCAGGTAAAAACCCCGGCCTTTGGCAAAGTAAACTATGGACCTACCTTAAACTTTCAGGTTTGAAAGTAGACTTATTACTGAATTTCAACGTGCCTGTCATGAGGGATGGTATTTTACAGATAGTAAAGTAATTAAATGGCAGGAAAATGAAAGAAATTGTTTCACGAGTCGTTTTTTACGAATCGGTATCTCCCGATTCGTAAGAAGAAAATTCTCAGCGTTCTCAGCGTTCTCAGCGACTCTGCGGTGAATTGTTACTATTTCTGTAAGTCACAGAAATTCCGAGACGTTTAATAATCCAGCAATAATTCAGGCTAAATTAAGTAAACAAAGAATAGGGTAAAAA
>CAZHAH010000203.1:0-9907 GCA_964530095.1 uncultured Desulfobacteraceae bacterium
GTGTTACCCTGATTTGATCTGTTTTGTACGAATTCTTAGTATCAGAAACACATAAGCTGTATATGTGATCCTTTTCTTTCCCACCTCTCCCAAAAATAAACTGAAAACCTACGGCGGCAGAAGTGCCCAAAACACTCTGCATTAGTCTATCTCTTAAGTGTCTGTGCATATTAAGGAATAGTGTATTTTTAATCGTTCCGGGGTGTTGTCCAATAAATTTATTGGACGGGCAGAATTATTTTTTAAAGTGTCCATAACTCATAGAAATAACATCTTTTTCGTTAATTTGCCGTTTTCCTACCGATAGACTTTTGCAAATAAAATCCGCAACTAACGATTCGAAACCACATGAGCTCAAATAAGGAAAAATCTCAATTCCATGTGAACGACGCTAAATAACCGCGCCGTTTTTTGCGTCGGCTGCATTAGCCGGGTTCGACGAATTGAGACTAAGAAGTGATTGATTGGCGTTGCGCAGGTATTCTATTCAGAATGACTTCTTTAAGGTCAATTTTATGGCTTGCATTATCAACATCAATTCCGGTTATATGACCACCTTCATCATAATCTATAACGATACCTTCAGAGACCACTATGCTTTCCTTGCTTGGCTTTGAAGATAGATCAATATAAAGAGAGTCTGTTTCAGGATAATAATTCAGTTTCATGGCTTAAACCTCCTATCGGGGAAGGCATTATGGATAGTCTTTTTGTCATTAAGAATTACTAACCGCCCAATAAGACATCAGGTCCCTGGCTTCAACTTGAATCTTTCGGCGCCCGCTTGAACACATTTCTTCTTTTTTTACACCCAATATTTTTGACATTTTTTGCCCGATTGTTTCAAGTGCAGCAATTGTCTTGCCGCTCCTTCGTACAATGGCTCTCCATCGTCTTTCCCCTTCAATGATTTGGAACCGATTGTCGACAGGCTTGACTATAATCGGTTGGAGCAAACCTGTGGCCTTTATTGACGCTGCAGGTTCTGCCAGGCCTGCTTTGTCAAAATCGATCTTGGTTTGGATTTGGAGATATTTGGTCTACTCGAATTTTTTTAAATGTGTCACGTGACACATTTTTCGTTTCCATATTCCTGCTCGATAGCTACAACCCACATCGGGCACACTGTGAATTTCCCATCTTTCCATAGCGCGCTTTTTGTATTATGGAACTGAAATCGAAAAGAAAGCGAATGCTGATTTGTATGCAATGCGAATACGAACCAAAACGATGACACAATGACCAGCACGGTTCGAGAGCCATAGCGTTCCCAGAGATTTTGTGTCAGCTCTTGCATGACGGCTCCAAGCGGTAAACCTCAACGGGTTTACTAAAGTTTACCGCCATCTGTTCGATAGTCAACCCGCTTCGGCTTACCAAAGTTTACCATCTTCCATGTTCTATGCCCAACGCCACGCTCACCTGGACCGTGGGCCGCCAGGCCCTCGGGAACAGGTGGAGCGACATGTTCCTTGACAACCGGCGGCCATATAGATGTTATGTGCCAGTGTCAACAAGCTCAAACTCCTCATCGGCCCCTGGAGGCTGAAACCAGTTCCACGAGGTCCTGAACTTTGATTCCGGGACTACGACGGAATCGGGTCTACGTTCGGCATTCCTTTCGCGAAGCCTCTGTATAAGAATGTCTTTGGGACAAGTTAGAAAATACAGTTTTGGTATCGCCCCCAATTCGACAGCCCGCCGCCGCATTTGATCGCGGTCAGCTTTTCGCCAAAAGCCGTCGTCTATAATAATGTCTATCTCCAGTTGTAGTAATCGTTCATACGTTGCGGTGTCATTTCTTCCTCTTTGTTATTGGCCAACGTTCAGCTTAACCGGCCGGCTTTGGGCGCAGCGGAAAAGCCGGTCCGCGTTCAAGCTGTTATGTGGTGTTTTCATTCTGGAGAAACGGACGAATCTCTCCGATAATCTGATCAGGTTTCTCTTCGATCCACAACTTTACGCATGGTTGTTCGCCAGCTTGACGCCATTGTTGGGCAACGTTTTGTATAAACGCTTAGCATCCTAAGTTCCCTTACTACCTTGTGAGGATCGAGCCTTCCTGCGGGCTGCCCGCCTCTTCCACTTCGCTTCGAGCCAAGTTCCGTAGGACGGCAAGCCCAAGTACAGCTGCTGTGTCAGGTCGGCCAGTACCCGCAGATTGTCTGTTCTAACCCATCCAAGTTCGATGAGTTGGGCATGCCTGCCCCCCATATTCTTCCAAGCATCTCTGAGCGAGAAGGGCGCAAACAACTCCGTACCTGTAAGCACGATCACTGGCGCACGCGTCTGCCGTCTCTCCCTAATGTATTCGCGGCCCCACTCCGCTAGTCTCGCAATTCGGAAAACTTCGTCTCTCGAAAGTTCGTCTGCCTGCTTCATGGTCGAAAAAGCAAGGATTGACCCCGGGAAACGGACCGCCAATTTCTTCATCCTCTCGACATCGTCGGACTGAAAAGCATCCCTGTTGCTACGTTTTTCTTCGGAGGTTTCCCCTCTGAAGCTCTTTGCTTCACCAAACACCAATTCGGTGGGATAATCATTTCCGAAGAGAACTTTTCGTTGGTACCAGAGAATAAAGTCGGACTCCACCTTCTCATTGGGCGCCAGCTCAAGTTCCTGACCTGCTGACCATGTCACGTCTGCCTTGTCACTCTTCCCTACGATTTCCGAGAAAAATCGAATCGACAGCGAGACCGCATAGCCACCATTAGCAAAATTGGGCAGCGCAAAGGGACCAATCAGTCTGTATGCCCATTTAGATTTGCTGCTAGCACTCGGGTTGATGATTGGAAATCTAAACTGTCGCAAGCACAGGCTGCAGTTCATCTGGTAGTCCAACTGCTTGAGCGAGTACCAACTCCAGCTCGAACACTTTGTGCACTTTAACTCCAGACCCAACTCAACAGCGTTCCGTTCTATCAGGCTCTCGAAGTTTCGTCCCCTCCAAACGTCGTTCTTCGTTGCATTCTGAATTCGGTTCCTGAACTCATGATGATGTGCACTTCGCGAGATGGATCTGCGCGAAATCTCATTCAACAGCTTGACGATGTCTGCGTGCGCAAAGCTCGCCACGCCCCAGAATCCGCCCAACGTCTGAATGATCTGTTGGGTGGCTCGCCCAGCATCTGATAGGATCGCCTTGATCCCATGTATTTTGAGCCAGTTGTTGATGGCGGTTGATCCGTCCACCATTTCCCATCGCTCTGGCAAATTTCTGTACTGTGGAAATATCACGAGGCCTTCGGTCGTTGGCAAAAGGTGCTCTCCTCCCAGACCGAATTTGGGAAACACAGGGTTCTTGTAATCGCAAGGGAACGCTGTCGCGATCTGATCCTTGTGGGTCCAGTCCCGTAGCCTCACGACATTAGCCCACCTGTTCTGGTTGCCGTATTCGTTTGCGAACTCAGGATGCAGGGAGTCGAAGCGGATTTCCGGCTTCTCGGCAACTACCGGTACGTCTAATGTCTTTGTTGCTGCGGACAGTGCCGGACGCATCTCCCGGACGGTGAATTCTGGCGAAGGCTGCCAAATAGACGGATACCAGTCCTGCCGCACGTTCGCACCTGCTACATCCACATGAAAGTGATCCATGTGCAGTCGCTCAATGTCATCAGTAGGAATTGACCTCGCGAACATCACAGTGGCACGAATCATGACACCATGCGGATTGCCTGGCAAAGGTCTATGGTTCTTGACGATGAACTCTTTGCAAAACTCGGAAAGGTCTCCAAGCCACTCCACGGGAACAGGAAGGACATGCCGCTTAACGGCCCGGAGATTCCAGAAATCTATGAGGTCTCTCGGTTCTTGTGCATCCATGACAAAGAGTGCTGGATTGCTATGGTCGTGGTAGTCAATATCGATCTTTGAATGTCCTATGCGGAGTGCCGAAGTGAATCCTGATCGATACAGATTTGCAAGCAATGCGCAATTGATCGACACTGTCTTTGGCGCGAAGGCGTCTATAAAAGCTTGCCTAAGATATTTCAGATCCGGCGCTACGGGGAATGCGCCGAAAAGGCACGCACAGAATCCGCTGAAAGAAAGTTTTTCGGGGGCGACATCAATAATGTTGTGCTCCTGGCGACGGGCGAACTGAAATACCTTGCGGTAGAGATCGCTATAGAGACTTAGTACACTCAGGCCGTGCCCGTTCCAGTCTCGATCACCTTCTCGCGTCAGCAGACTGGAAAGCTGCAAAACCCGCTCTTTGTCGAATCCAAGCCCATCAGCCAAGCCTGATTCAGCCTCAACGATGAAATCGGGTTCAAAGAAATCAAGATAGCCGTTGACGATTTGTGATGCCGTTGCGAAATGATGGTTGTGACGATCCCACCACTTTGGAACATTCTTGAAGTAGGGAATAATCGGGTTGTACTTACCTCCCCACAAGCATGTATTAACCCGGAATATCTCAAGGGCCCGCTTTCTGTCATTAGGTCGAACCAGGAATGCGAACCGGACGGGTCTCAATCTGACATGCACGCTGATATGGGGCATATTTCTCCTATCGCCGAGTTAAGAGTCAGACCCGCATGATATGTCATGCAGTAGATCATCTCAAAGCCTAAGCTTATGTTGTCCAATCGTAGCAGGCTTCTGCTGCCAAAAGAGGGCGGACGCAATCAAAATGCAAAACCAGAACCACCGTTTCCCACATTGTCGTGTATCGTTTGTGATAGGGGACATAAGTTCATAAGCTACCATCAGTCTAACGTGATTATGCATTGTTTCTTGGGTCGTTTATTCCTCCATGGTAATTTGTAAACTGACTCAAATCAATATGAAAGTATTTGTAAACTTATAATCTTATGTACGTCCCCTAAGCTGCACTCACGTAAAATAGTAGGCTGGGCTATGAGCAATCGTTTGACAGCTCCTCTGGTCAAGGAAGCCTTATCGATGGCTTACTGGCGCCAAAAGCCCCAAAAAAGTTTAATCCATCACTCCGATCGTGGGAGTCAATATGCCGCTTACGAATACCAGAAACTGTTAGAACAATACGGTATGGTTTGCAGCATGAGCCGAAAGGGCGACTGCTGGGACAATGCCGTAGCTGAAAGTTTTTTTCACTCCCTTAAAACCGAATGGACCGCTGATATCATTTATAAAACCAGAGACGAGGCCAGAAGTGACGTGATCAGGTATATCGAAATGTTTTATAACAGTCACCGTCTCCATTTGTTTTTGGGATACAAAAACCCAAATGTTTTTGAGAATAATTTTACTTTGGCAAAAGTTGCTTAACTGGGTGTCCCTTTTTACTTGACCAGATCAACAACCTGGCCATTTACATTGCAGCCGAGAACAACTCTTTCTTGGTTATTCTCGGTTTTATAAAGGTACCCTGCTTCTACATCACTGATTTGTATAGTCATCTCTTCTCCTTTTATAAGCCTAACGGACGTTTGAGCGGCGAGCAACCACGCGGCCAAGGAGCTTACAAATGACACCGACCAGTAGCTACCGCGTGGTTGCTCGTTCGTCTCCAAGCGATTGTTAGGCCGGCGCATCATGAATGGGTCACCAGTTGCGGGTAATTGCGTTGAATCCCTTGCATTCGATATCGCCAGCTTATGTAATGAAGGAAGTTGATAAGACGTAGCACATCCTTCGCGCGTACGGTCGCTTCGACCGAATTCGCTTCGGCCTTCTCAAAGATGGCGACCGCTTTATCTTCATTCAAGAGCTTCTGCAACCGTTTCGATGGCTTACCTTCCATAACGCACACAATGCCCATGGCCGGATGGCGATTGTCAGACACGTCGGGGTGTGGAGCTGCAGCTAGATTGTGCGCCATGTCATTAAAGTCCTCCAGCTTTACGTCCGCTTTACTGTAGTTGCTTCGTTTAATCTCCAAGAGTCCGAATGCGCTACTCCGTGGCACGAGAGCAAACTCGTCAATCTCGAAGATCCCGGGAGCCGGAAAGGGGGCCCACACAACCACATCTATCTGCCGCAGGGTTTCGGGCATCGGATAGTCTATCACAGCTCCCGTCGAAACGCGCATCGGATGAACTACCCGGCCGATCAAGCGCCTGACAGCCGCCTCCGTATAGGCACCAAGCAAATCGCTGTTGCTTGTTACTCCTTTGATCTTTAGGACCGGCCCCAGCTCATGCACGAGCTGGTCAGCGATTCCGCTCAAGTACTCTTCTACCTTCATCAGATGCCTCCTGCCAGCCTAACCAGTTAGTATATAGTTTTATGGATAACAATCATGCCAGAAATTTATTGAGATGAATATCAATGATAATTTTTCAATTTGCTAGCCGGATAACATATAAAAATTAATGATATTCATAAACCAAGATAATATGATTTGAAACCCGTTCCTAATCATATCAAGAGCCTCGTTAACGCGCTTTTAGCTAAAAAAGCCATCCCTTTATTTTTAAAAAATGCTCCGCTATCGCACTCTGGCCTTCCGGCTCTATCGCAAGGCGTCCAGCGTCTCTTTGGCCTTCTTTAAATAAATTTCAGCACGACAGCGCTCAAACAGCTCGACCGCCTGGGAGAGATGCTCCCGTGCCTGTTCGGTACGTCCCTTGGCATGGTGCAGTTTTCCCAGATCAAGATGGGCCGAAGCCTCCGTGCCTTCGGCGCCGATCTCACGGGCCGCCGCGATGGCTGTTGTGAGATGGGATGCGGCCTTCCGGGCAGCGAACGGGATCGTTTTCATCAGGAAACCAACGTTCTTCACCATGGTAGACATATTGACATCTCCTTCACCCAACGCTATCCCCAGGTAGACTTTGCCCAGAATATATTCCGAAAGGGCATAACTGCACTTAAATTCGTTATCAAGGCATGTTTGCCTTGCCTCTAATAGCAGGTTAATCCCCTTTCCGATCCGGCCTTTGGCGATCAATACCAACCCCATGCCGAGCCTATGAAATGGTTTAGCGTATGCAAATCCGGCCTTTTGGCACTGTTCCGAAAGCGCTAAGGCCGACTCGGCCTCTTCAATCTGGCCGGACAAAAAATGGGCCAGGGATCTAAACATGGACCATACCGTCGCGTAAAAGGGATCCATCGCGATTTGCTCGGTCTGTTTAAATTTTTCGGTGGCCTTCTGCAGATCCCCGGCCGCGAGATAACCCCACCCCAAGACAGCATGCCCCATGGCCTGGCTTCTGATGTTGGCATGTTTTTCCCCGTATTCAACCATCGTTTTTCCGGCAGCCAGGGTCTTGCCCGAGTCGCCCACGAAATAGTACAAATATCCCAGATCGCCCTGCGCTTTAAAATTCAAATACTGTTCTTCCGGGAGCTTGGAGCAAATTTTGACTGCCCGTTGGCCGTACTCGATGCCCTCTTTTATTAGGCCACGCTCTACACAAGCCAAGGGCAGCCAGGCGGTCGCAAACCCCATCACCCGCAAGTCGCCGGTCTCCTCCCCCAGCTTGAGCGCCGTCTTGAGATAGTTATAGGACTCCTTGTGCTTGCCCGCACCCCACAGCGCCATTCCCAGCCAGGCATAAAATATTCCCCGCCGCCCCTTGTCCTGCAGGGACTCGGCCGTCGCCTCATGCGTGCGCAGCAAATCAACCATGTCGATAAACGCCCCGTGGTAGTAATAGACCAGGGCCCATTTTTCCAACAGATCGAAGAGAAGATTTTTGTTTTCTTCGCCCGCATCCAGTCTCGCCGACAACAGTTGATAGGCTTGTTGATAATATTGCTGGGCCTCATCCAGGGCGAATCGATTCAGACTTTTTCCACCGGACTTGATCAGGTAATCGACCGCCTTCGTGACCGATTGGCCGCGGGCGAAATGAAAGGCCAGGGTTTCATAAAATTCCTGGAGCCGGTCGCCAAACAGATTTTCCATGACAAGGGCAATCCGTTCATGGATTTCGCGGCGTTCTTTTTTGAGAATGCCGTTATACACAACTTCCTGAGCCAGGGCGTGTTTGAAGACATACTCCATATCCGGCTGAAAAGATCGGGTCCGGATCAGATCGAGTCGTTCCAGACTGCTGAGACATGTGTCGCATTCGGCTTCAAGCGCGGTAACCTTTTTAAGAATATCGTATAGAAACGCACGCCCGATCACCGCCGCCTCCTGCAGGATGCGCTTGGACTCCTTCTCCAGGCGATCGAGCCGGCCCGCAATCACCCCCTGGACGGTTGCCGAAATATCGGATTCGGTAATCGATTTCGTTAATCGCCAACTGGCGTCGTCTTGTTTGAGCATTTCGGTCTCAATCAATGAGTTGATCAGTTCTTCCAGATAGAAAGGATTGCCTTCGGTCTTATCTTGCACAAAGCGTCGCAGATCAGCGGGAATTTCCTTGGCCTTAAGCAAGGATTCCAGCATGTCCTGGGATTCTGCCGAAGATAGATCCTTGAGGCGAATCTCCTGGTAAATATCGGCCAGGCCGCTGGACTGATGGGCCGTAAACAGGCTGAAAACAGGTCGGTAAACACACAGCACGATGGCCGGCTGACGCATCTCCAATAGGGTATTGCGCAAAAATTCGGCAAAGGAGGGATCGGCCCAGTGCAGATCCTCCAACAAAAAAATTGTCGGCGCTTTGCGGGCCAGGGCCGATATGATCATTTTGACCGCATCGCAAAGCCGGGATTTCCAGAATTCCGGACTCACCGAATCGATCTGCGGACAGGGCAGCGAATAGAGGCTGCCCACATAAGGAATAACGCTTTCCTTTTTGTCAACCAAGCCGCCGACGCCGGATTCGATTTTTTGCCGCACCCGATCCGGCGCATCCCCTTCTTCAATGCCAAAAACCCTGCTCAACAAATCGATCAAAGGGAAATAGGGAATATTCTGCGCATAGGCATAGGCGCGACCTTCCAGCCATTGAATATCTTCCAGATCAAGCGTTGCCTTGAAATCCTCCACCAGTCGGCTTTTGCCGGTGCCGGCGGTTCCGCAAATGGAAAATATCCGGCCTCGGCCGGCCTGCAGATTTTTAACGGCGTCGCCAAGTTCGGCGATTTCGACCTTTCTGCCGATCAGCTCCGCGCGCACACCGGAAAGACGGTGAATTGTAACCGGTTTTGATTTGGGGGCGATGACTTTATAGATCTGAACGGGTTTTTCTTTACCCTTGACCCTTGTCGGCTCGAGGGCTTCGAAAGTGAAATACCCTTGCGCCTGATGATAGGTGTCCGGCCCGACCAGGATGTCACCGGCGGCGCCCAGACTGCACAGGCGCGACGCCAGATTGATCGTATCCCCCGCGATGCCGTGCGTTCCCTTCTCCAGGTCTACTTCACCGGTCACAACCAGTCCCGTGTTGACGCCGCTGTGCATCGAAACGGGTTGCCCGGTCCTTTTTTCGATCTCGGGGCTCAGGGCCGTAACCCGTTCATGTATTTCGCGGGCAACCCTGATCGCTCGGATCGGATCATCCTCATGGGCCTTGGGCACCCCGAATAAGGCCATCACCGCATCGCCGATAAACTTTTCGATGAAGCCTTCGTATCTCGCAATCACCTGAGCGACCTCCCCGAAAATGCGGCTCATCATTTCTTTGACCTCTTCCGGATCAAGTTTTTCGGACATGGCGGTATATCCGGAAAGATCTGAAAAAAGGACCGTGACATGCTTTCGTTCACCGTCGAGCGGGGCCACATCGCTCAACGCTTGCTGTGGAGCGGGAGGCAAGGGGCGGCTCGCAGCCTTTAAAATTTTACCGGAGGTTTCTTTTTCAGACTCAAAAGGGTGTCCGCATTCATCACAAAATTTGCTGCCGCTAACGATATCGGTGCCGCATTCCGGGCAGCTGCGGTCAAAAGTATGTCCACATTCCCGACAGAACTTTGCCCCTTGGCGATTCTCAAAGCGACATTCAGGGCATTCCATCTCTGTGCGCTCCATTTTAGTTTCTTAGTTGTGAATTTTGTGTATTTTATGGCAAAACATTTTATCCCG
>CAZHAH010000204.1:0-9669 GCA_964530095.1 uncultured Desulfobacteraceae bacterium
ATGTTCTAAATACCGATTTATCGAAAGGTTTCACCGTTCCCCAGGTCGCTGAAAAACATGGGTGGACAGAACCGGCGGTTTGGTCCTTAAAATTGGAAGCCCTGGGAGCGCAAATTGTTAATATTACCAAAATTGGTATTTCCGATAATTAACATACCGTAAGGAGTAAGCATAAAAAGCGTAGGATCCAGCGTTGAAGCCGCGTGTGTTATTCAAACCAGTTTATTTCAATTAGGCCTTCTTTTGCGAGTATTTTGAATTCCGGATCACCGGTTACAATCACTGCCTTTAGTCTATGTGAAAGTGCTGCAGTAAAACAATCTGCGTATGCTATTTTGTACCGGCCTTTCAATTTGGCCGCCTCATAGGTTATCTTTTGGTCAGCATCTACCAATTCAATGGGATACTGTTTGAGCTGTTCAATCACCTTCTCGGCTGTTTCGGCGTCCTGTTCTCTCAGGGTATTGTAGTAGATCTCGCCCCAGTTAATCACTGACATGTATGCTTTTGCCTTCCGCTCCAATAGCGATTTCAAAATCAGCGCTACTTTTTCAGCCCCAGGTTCATTCTCGAAAAAGGCGATCATCGCATAACTGTCCATTACATATTTCTTCACAGTTCGGCTTCTTTTTTTCTGTCCGTTGCAAGGGCTCTCAAGATTTTCCCTCTTGTCTTCAGCATACCCCTCCCTTCTTTGATAGGATCGTCTGCGAGGGGCTCAACGATGATTCTAGTCCCATCGTCATAAACGTTGACTTGTGTTCCCTTCTTGATCTTGAACCTTGCCCGAATCTCTGCGGGAATTACAATTTGGCCTTTTATAGTCGATGTTACAACAGGCATATCAATTCTCCGGTATTACGTATTTTTGTATTTTTGTAATACATCGGTCGCCGACTGTCAAGCAAGTTCTTGAGGTTCAGTGAAGTTCATCCCGAGAATCGGGGCTCCTCGCAATGGCATCCAGAAACTGCTCGCCGTATTTTTCGGCCTTCTGTTCACCCACGCCGCTGATTTGTAGAAGCGCTGTGCGTGTTTGGGGTCTTGATTCCGCCATCTCAATCAGGGTGCTGTCGTGAAAGACGACATACGGCGGCAGGCCGAGCTCTTTTGAAATTTGCAGCCGCAATCGGCGCAGTTTTTCAAAGAGAGCGCTTGATTTTTTATCGGTGAGATTCATGACCTTGGTTGAACGATGTTGCCTGGTTTTTTGAGATTTTACCGAAAGGGGATCCTTGCGAAAGTATATCTGCCGTTCCCCTTTCAGCACCGGCCAGCTTTCCGGCGTGAGACGAAAACCGGAGATTTCACCCAAATCAACCGACAGCATTCCCGCAGTCAAAAGCTGTCGATAAACGGAAAACCAATCCGTTCGGGTCAGATCCTGTCCGACACCGAATGTTTTTATTTTATCATGTCCCCACATTTTGACCCGTTTGGTGCTCTTGCCGCTCAGGATGTCTGACAGATGAGAGGCACCGAAGCGTTGTCCGGTTCGATACACACAGGAGAGCGCTTTCTGGGCGGCCACGGTTCCGTCCCAGGTTTCCACCGGCTGCGTGCAGTTGTCACAATTCCCGCAGGGTGCCGAATAATTTTCTCCAAAATAGCTTAGCAGCGCCTTGCGTCGGCACGTCACCGACTCGCAATACCCCAGCAGGGTTTCCAGTTTTCGTGTTTGAATTCGCTTGAAATTCGGTTCTCCTTCCGACAGCTCCAGGAGTTTGCGCATGGCGACCACATCGGAGAGGGAATAGGTCATCCAGGCATCCGCTTTGCGGCCGTCTCGCCCGGCACGGCCCGTCTCCTGATAATAAGCTTCCATGTTGGCCGGCAAATCGAGATGCGCCACATATCTGACGTCGGGTTTGTCGATCCCCATTCCAAAGGCAATCGTGGCGACAATGACGATATTTTCGTTTTCCTGAAATAGACGCTGATGCTTCTGTCTTTGATTCGGGTCTAATCCGGCATGATAGGGATGGGCGTTTATGCCATTGTCTTCAAGATAGGCGGCTACGGTTTCAGATCTTTTGCGTGTCCTGACATAAACAATCCCGGATTCACCCGGATGTTCATTTTGGACAAACTGAAGCAGCTGCCGATTCGCATTTTCTTTGATGCGGACGCGATAACAGATGTTGGGCCGGTCGAAACTGGAAATAAATTGCCGGGCGTTTGGGAGTTGAAGTTTCTCCAAAATATCTTTGCGGGTAACCGCGTCGGCGGTGGCCGTCAGGGCCAACCGCGGTACCTGGGGATATTTTTCACACACCTCGTTTAGGCGAAGGTATTCGGGCCTGAAATCGTGCCCCCACTGGGAAACGCAATGGGCTTCATCAATGGCAAAAAGGGCGATGTCGATTTTATCCAAAAACGGCCGAAAACGCTCAAGCAAAAGCCTTTCCGGGGCCACGTAAAGAATATCCACCCTTCCCGCCAGCACCCATTTCTGCACCTCGCCAAAAGCCTCCGCCGAAAGACTGGAGTTAAGATAGGCGGCTTTGATACCGTTTTGGCGTAGCGCATCGACCTGGTCCTGCATAAGGGCAATCAAAGGGGATATGACCACCCCGACGCCTTTGCGCACAATAGCCGGTATTTGGAAACAGAGCGACTTCCCGCTACCGGTGGGCATCAGCACAAATGCATCTTTTCCATCCAAAACAGAGCGTATGATTTCAAGCTGATGCTCCCGAAAAGTGTCGTAGCCGAAGCGCTTTTTAAGGACCTGATAAGGAATCTGATTTTCTCTTTGCATTTCTCTTCACTTTACCGGTTTTTCGTCAATCATTCACGCCGGGTCGCATTTGCTAAAATGCGTTTGAATTATGCGCCCAAAAAGCGTAAACAAAACGGAGCGCCTTTCGATTGATTGCATATCACTTATTGCGCAAATTTCAATACGCTATCAATAATTCGCGTGGAATATCGGAATCGTGGAACAGTAAAAGAATGGGGTTAAGAGAAGGAGATCGAAATTGAGTGACGATCAGCTGCATGAAATTTGTCAGGATATCGAACGGCGGTACAAACAAAAAACCAGCAGATCAGCCCATCACCATGCAGAGGCCAAACAACGCCTTCCCGGTGGTGATACACGCGCAGCAACGTTTTACCAACCGTATGGCGCTTATATGACCAAAGGGAAAGGCTGCTATCTTTATGATGTCGACGGGAACGAATATATCGATATGTTGAATAATTATACATCACTCATACACGGACACGCGCATCCCAAAATCCTGGAGGCGGCAAGGGCTCAACTGGAAAATGGATCGGTTTTAGGTTCGGCGACTGAAATCCAATACCGTCATGCCGAACATTTATGCCCCCGGGTGCCGTGTCTTGAACGGGTGCGTTATGGGAATTCCGGATCTGAGGGGACCCTGTTCGCTATGAGGGCGGCACGGGCATTTAGCGGCAAAAATATGTTTATCAAGATGGACGGCGGCTATCACGGGTCGCATGACTTCATCGAGGTCAACGTTTTTCCGGGCGCCGAGATCGAGCCGGGCACCGAGGGCCTTCCTGTCCGCCATGTCGAGCCGGGCGCTCCCAGCAGTGTTCTGGGAGACATGCGGGTTGTATCATTCAATGATCTAAATGCGGTGGAGACATTGTTAAAAAAATATGAAGCTAAAATCGCAGCCGTCATGCTGGAACCCATGCTGGGTGCCCTGGGAATGGTTACACCGCAAAGCGGATATCTCAAAGCCCTGCGAGAGCTTACCGCACACCACGGTGTGTTGCTGATTTTTGACGAGGTGATTACATTTCGAATCAGCACGGGTGGTATGCAGAAGAGCGAAGGTGTATCACCGGACTTAACCGCCCTGGGCAAGCTCATCGGCGGTGGTTTTCCTATCGGGGCCTTCGGAGGCCGTAAAGACATCATGGCCGTTTTTGATCCGAATCAGCCGAACGCTGTATTTCATTCGGGCACCTTCAACGGAACCGATGTCATTATGGCAGCCGGATTGGCCGCCCTCGAACTGTATGACCAGCCTGCCGTGGACAAGGTCAATTCATTGGGCCAAAAGCTGCGCCACGGACTCAACCAGGCGTTTAAGAAGGTGGGGATTACCGGACAGGCGACGGGGCTGGGCTCCCTTGCCCAGATTTTTACATCTTGAATTAATGAATCGGGGATTCTATACCGCTAACAGGGGGATGTTGGTTATTTCCACCGCCATGGATGATACGATCATCGACAAATTCCTGGAAGAATTTACCGGGGCGCTTGATCTCCTCAAGCCTTATGTGACCGAAAAGGAGGCTCATCTCCTAACGGCATAAGGTGGAGCTTGTCCGTTAAAAACATGGCCCCCATATTCTCTTGCTGATTTTCATAGCATTTCTATTATTTCCTTAACGCGCCCGATCTCACCGCTCTTCAGGCGGACTTTAATCCCGTGAGGATGGGTCGGTGATTTGGTCAGAATATCTTTCACCACTCCTTTAGTTAATTGCCCGGTGCGCTGATTTTTTTTCATCACGATCATCACCTGCATCCCCGGTTTTATATTCACGCGACTTTTACCAATCATGATTTTAGTCTAATTTCCTGGCGGTCGACAACGGCAAGGAATTAGGAAGGTTTCTAAAATTTACTGTAAAGATATATGTGAAGCTTACGGTCGTTATGAGGCAACCTTTTTATGGGGCGCTGCTTTTCAAAATGATGCGCGCATCGACGATACTCAATCCTTTCTCGTGGACAATGACCGGATTCATATCCATCTCATGGATATCCGGATAGGCTTCAATGATGTCCGAGCACAACAGCAATAAGTTGATCAACGCCTTCTGGTCGTAAGGCGGAGTGCCGCGAACTCCCTCCAGAATGGGAAAGGATTTGGTCTCCCTGATCATTTTGCGGGCGCCGGTGCGGGACAGGGGCAGTACACGGAAAGCCACATCCTTTAATACTTCCACCATGATACCGCCCAGCCCGTACAGGATGATCGGTCCGAACTGGTCGTCAATTTTTGTGCCGATGATCACTTCCACTCCCTTTTGAGCCATCGGCGACACCAGAACACCACGGATGTCGGCCTCCGGATAAAACTGCTTTGAGCTCGCGATGATTCCGTTAAATGCCTTGCGAACCTGCTTTTCGGTTTTGAGCTGGGTCCAGACACCGCCAACGTCGCTTTTATGGAGGATATCCGGGGAGACGATTTTCAGTACCACCTCCCCGTCAATACTCTTTGCAACCCGTACGGCTTCATCTTCTGTAACAGCCAAAAAATCGCCTGAAACCGATGCCCCGTGCAGATCCAGAAGCTTTTTGGCTTCTGTTTCCAGCAGGGCGGATCGGTTCTCCTGCTTTGCTTTTTCGATAATTTGGCTGCCTTCCGGCACTGCTTTGGTGCCCCAGTTAAAGAGGAAACTTATCTTTGCATGATATGATGCCAGGTAATTTCCATATTCTGCCAGCGCACTGATGCACTTGCAGGCGACATCCAGGGAGTCGTAAACCGGGATGTTGTAATATCGAAGCAGGTCCAGGGAGTGGGGTTTTTCGGAGCTGAACAGACTGTGCACCACGATCGGTTTCTTGCTTTGGATGACCATTTTCCCCATTTGATGGGCGGCATCCTCTTCCAGCAGGGCCAGGCTTTCGGCAAACCGGATGCCGTACCCTCCGAACAGGCCGACGATCAGAAGGCCGCCGACGTTGGGATCTTTGAGAATGATTCTGGAGCAGTCGGCGAAAAGTGACGGATCCGCATCCGTACCGCCGGCCACATCGATGGGGTTTGGGACGGACGCGGCAAAAGGGAGAATGGCCTTCAGTTTTTCCTGGGTTTTATCGGTCAACTCTGGAATCTTCACCCCCAGGTCCGTGAGCAGATCCGCCGCAATAGTGGCGTGGCCGCCGCCGTCAGCCAGAATCGCCACCGTGTTGCTTTTGATGGGCGGCAGACTCGACAGCGTTTCGGCCGCGGGAAACAGTTCATCCGGATTTTCGATGACGATGATTCCAGCCCGCTGAAAGGCGCCTTTGGCCACCTCCGAGATACCGGCCAGAGCTCCGGTATGGGATCCCGCCGATCGTTTGCCGGTAGCGGACCGACCGCTTTTCAGCAGGATGATCGGTTTGTCGATCGTGGTTTTATAAGCCTGCTGGAGGAACTCGCGGCCCTGCCGCATTCCTTCAACATACATGAGAATGGCTTTTGTTGCCGAATCCTGCCGGAAAAATTCAAGATACTCGTGAAATTTTATATCCGCCTCGTTGCCCACTCCGACATAATAGGAAAATCCCTTTCGGCTCTTCAGCTTGGCTTCCGTAATCAGGGTCAGGGCCATGTTGCCGCTTTGGGTCAGCAGGGCGATATCCCCCTTGGGTGCATCGCGGAGTCCGACGAGATTCAGCCGGTCGTTGAGATTCATCATCCCCGATGTGTTCGGACCGATGAGTCGAATACCAAATTTTCTAGCCGTATCAACGACCTGGTCTTCAAGATTTCTCCCCTCACTGCCCAATTCTCCGAAGCCGCCGGCGATAATAACAGCCCCGTGTACATCCTTTTTGCCGCAATCCTCTAAGACAGACGGTATGGTTTTGGCCGGCGTCGTAATCAGTGCCATATCCACCTCCCCCTCGATGTCGGAGACTTTGGCGTAGCACTGCAGCCCCAGAATGCTTTTTTCTCTGGGATTGACCGGATAGATTTTTCCTCCGTATTTTTCATCCAGAAGGGTCCGAATAGCCTGATATCCCCGTTTGGTTTCATTTTTCGAGGCACCGACAATAGCGACGGATTCTGCATTTAAGACTTTATCAAGAGACATGGAAACCCTCATAGAATTTCAAATTTGGATTTAGCATCTGTTATTGCGCTTTGGGCTTCAGGCAACGGGTCTCTCCGGCGAGGCCTTGCGAAGCCGGGTTATTTCTTTCGATTCTCGAAATCTTTCAAAGACTCCTGTCGCTCTTTTGTGGAAATACAGGCCAGACATGCTTCGATCTCATAGTCCATGAGCGCTTCCAGACTGACTTCGCCTCTTGCCATCAAAAGCCCCTTTTTGATCATCATCATTGAAAATGCGGAATTTTCTGCAATCTTTTCCGCCATTTTTCGGGCCTCGTCCATGAGCGACGCCAGGGGTACGCTGCGGTTGACCAATCCGATCTTTTGCGCCTCCTTGCCGGAAATGTATTCACCGGTAAACAGCAGTTCCCTGGCTTTGGCCGGACCGATCAGGTCCTGGACCAGCCGCATGGCCCCGCCGGTGACGGAAGAGGCCACTTTGGCCTCAGGGGACCCGATCTGCGCTTCTTCTGCTGCAATCCGGATGTCGCAAGCCAGGGCCAGTTCATACCCGGACCCCAGAGCATAGCCGTTAATGGCGGCAATGACTGGTTTTTCAAAGCGGATCAACTTTCGCGATGCCTCCTGCAGTTCCACCAGGTACTCGCGATAGTCTTCGATGCTTCGTGTCTTGGATTCTTTTAAATCGGCACCGGTTGAAAACGCCCTGCCTTCTCCGGTGATGATCACCGCTTTAACGGCCGGATCACCTTTCGCATCTTCCAGTGCCGATTGAAAATCGATCCACAATTGTTTGTTCATCGCATTTAATACCTTGGGCCGATTGAGCTTTATCGTGGCGATCCCTTTGTCTTTTTCATAAATAATGCAGTCAAAATCCATCGAAACCCTCCTTTTTCCATTCATCGTGGTCCTTGAAAAGGTATGAAACAAGTAGCCTTTTGGTGTTATCGATGAACGCTGTAAAATGCTTCACGCTTCTAATTCTAATCAAAATCCTTCAGGACAATCATTGGGGATCACTTATAGCCGCATTTCTTTATTGGCGACCATGCCAATATTTATCTGAGATAGCTGACGTTTCTTTTGTTAGTAGAGGATTGGGGATATCAAACCGAACTCGTTTTTCAATATTGGCTTGATTAAAGATTTTGCTAATTTCCGGTCGATTTTTAAAAAAGTTGATAAAACTGCCATCTTCGTAGGATTTGGTAAAACCTTTTTCCAGAGCCATTGCAAGTTCATCACATGTTGGACAAGTAAAGAAAAACATGGCAAAAGGATAAACTAACATGATCTTTTTTTCTACAGCCAGATTTTTCAATTCACCGGCTCGGGCTTCTACCTCCATGAAAGCTTCATTTACTCCTCTGGAAAAATATTCTACACGCCCTCCACGATTGACCATCTTGAAAATGTTTTCATATTTACCTGTATTCTGGCGTAGTCCCGAATGTTCGAGAATTTTAATATCTGACCATCCAATTCCCTGAATACCCTTAAGCTTCTTAAGGTCACCGAGCTTATTCACTTTATCAAATTTTTTCTGGTCATCTCTATGAATGATAAAAATTCGATGCCCTAATAGCCCACGATAAACTGGAAATCTAACTGGGCGCATTCTTTTTTCAAATTCTGCCGATGTTCCAACCCAGTAAAGATTAATTTTATCACTGTTTTTCCCTAGCATGGAAATGATACGGGCCTGAGTCCATTCTTCATCACGAAAATTTAGGGTATAATCAACACCGGCTTTTTCGAGAACCAGTTTTAGCAAATTTATTTTATAATCGTCCCGCTCTTTGTATTTAGATGTAATGGGAAGTTTTATTTCCAAAACTTTTTCTGCAAATGCAGGTGGGTAAACAAGTGTTACAATAAGGATCACAAAACTTATTCTTAATATTGCTTTCATGTTACCCTCCTTTTTCTAAGTGATTCCTCTCATCGGATAAAATTTGCCATAATCCGTTACCAGAACTAATGATTAGATATAGTATGCCGTAGCTGGTAGCCAATTAATTCAGGATTTCTTTTAGCTTGGGTAAAAAAGTACGGGCACGGTAATGCCCAAGTATAATGGCCGATGAGGCGATTATTGGATAGAGCCAATGATAAAGCGCCCCCATTTGAGCATATTCCAGCCACATATAGGTAAATGATCCAATAAGAACACCTTCCAGGAGGTATACGGTTATCCTGAAAGATGACGTATTTGGATAATCATCCATTGGGGTCAGCAAATCGTCTGCAATATCACCAAAAATGGATTGGTTTTTTGAACTTGAGCCATTGGCTGGTTGATACTTCTTTTTTCGTTTGACATCGAAATCTCCGGCCCAAAACCGTGCGGCTTTGTCATCGTTTCGTAATCCCGTTACGAAATTTTATGTCCATTCACGATATCAGTCAAGTCCAAATGCGGCCAATATCCGGCTTTCAAATCCTCCTGCGACATTTTCAATCCATTTACGACATACAGCTTGCGCTATGATTATTCAGACCTTAACCTGAAATCGTGATCAGAAGAATCTGGATTTTATTTTTAAAGACAAAGGAGGAACATCATGGATATTAAGAAACTAACAACTTTTTTTATGTGGTGTACAATCATAAACGGAGCCCTTTTGGTCCTCGCGATTACAGGATTTATGGTGGGCTCGGATTTATGGTACATTACGCAAAGTAAATTGTTTTTCATCACCCAAGAAAACTTAACCGTGGCCATTTACTTTTTTCTCGGGTTTTTCAAAATTATCTGGATGGTCTTCAATGCGGTTCCTTACGTGGCCCTGTTGATCGTCGGGAAAAAATAGCATCCAACGAAGCCTTAGTGCCGACTCAACAATAAAGTTACAATATGAAGCACAACTATAACAACACA
>CAZHAH010000205.1:0-9562 GCA_964530095.1 uncultured Desulfobacteraceae bacterium
TGTGTGGTCAGTCCCTTCCTCAGTTTTTGCTTCAGACATAACGGAAAAACTCAGCGGCGGGCCGAAAGGCTTCCCCCGAAGGGCCGCCGCGCTTCTTCCCGTCCGCTGAAGTGAATTGATATGCGATTTCTCTGTTTACTCATAGATTTTCCCACCATATAAGAACATGGCGAATTTTTTCCACAAATTATCAGTTTTTTCGATATTATCCCCAAATCCTGAATCCTCAGCCCAAGCAATTGCTGACTCTAAAAATCCTTCAATTGTTGTATTCTCCCACCCATTCCAGCCGTGACAGTAAGGATTAGATAGAATTTCTTTTCGATTCTCTTCCTCTTTGTCTGCTTGTAGTGCTTTAACAAATACGATAAATGAGTTTTGATCTTCAACTTTATTAAGGTAATCTATTAATTCCATTTTCTTTTACGCATATCGATGAGTTGAGACGCGGGAAACGCGCCAGCGTTTTCCCGTCGATACTCAAACGATTGGTTCGGTATTAGTTTTGGTAAATCTTGAATCAGGAACTTCGGGTGCTTTCCTTATGAATTTAACACCATCCCCGTTAAATACTATATCTGTAACTGGCGGCAAAGTGTTATCCCATAGTTTTGGATCCAACTGGTTTCTCATCATATTTGTCATAGCTTCGCCAAAGATCTCATTTATTATTTGGATCATTTCTTCGGATTTGTGGAATTTTAGGCCAGCATTTATTGGATAACAATGAGAGGATATAAATACATACGTGTCAAAATCGCCCTGATGATGGTCCACAGTTGAACACAGAATAAAATCGATTTGCGAAGTGTCTTTTCTTGCATACGTCAAAACAAGATTCTCGAATTCATCATGCGGTAAAGAAGCATACCCGTTGTTAAGTGTGACGAATCATATTGAAAATAACGGGGAAGTCAAGAAGAATCACTCCAATAGCCCCTGCCGGCGTGCGGACAGAAAATACGTAGGTGCTGAAAGTGCACAACTTTATGGTAAATATTTCTCTTCCTCATTACAGGGCCTAAGGCTGAAGGCGCTTTAAATCTGACTTGCCGTAGGATATGCTTTGAGAATCTAATCCAAACTAATCGTCATTACGTTTTGCCGGCTTCTCTACTCAGTTCCGATAAAAAAAGGTCGAAAAGTTTCTTCATCTATAGATAATGCGTTGTGTATCTTTTTGAGGATCTGTTCTTTGCACTCCGGCAACCGCCCCTCCAAATCGATGTAGTTCGTATAATGATCACTGGTCAGATAAGATGTGACATTTAAGTGTCTAACGCACAGCTCGGTTTCCTGTAGCACTCCGTGAGGGTCGAGCATTTTAAATACGCCTTCTTGTACCCTCTGTAGCATGGGCGTGTTGATTTTGGGAACGAACGTACGCAGTCGAATGAAGTCCGGATTGATGCCATTTAAGGCTTCGGCCGTCTTCAGGGCATGTTGCTGCCAGCGCTCCTCACCGCCAATTCCCAGGATCACATACGCACTCAATTCGATTCCGGCTTCTTTGACCCATCTTCCCGCCTCCACTTGCTGACGGCTTGTGGTGCCCTTTTTTATTTGTTTAAGGATCACGTCATCGCCGGTCTCAAGGCCTACGTGAATGCGGGACAACCCTGCTTGAGCCAAACGTTTCAGGTCATCCAATCCCTTTTGGTGAATGTATTGTGAGGAACCGTATACTGTGATTCGCTTAAGACGCGAAAAGGATTTACGCGCGTAACGGCAAATTTCGGCTAAGCCTTCGGTCGGCATGGAGATGGTGTTGCCGGCCGGGAAAAAGAGCGCGCGGACCGAATCGCCGTGGATGTCCAGCGCATCCCGGATATCTTGTTTTATATCCACAAGCGAGCGGACTTTAAATCGAGGTCCGTTTTTGTATACCATGCAAAAAGCGCAGCGGTTGTGCGGACATCCGACCGTTGCCTGAATAAGGAGTGAATTCGACTCGCTGGGGGGGCGGTATATTGGGCCTTCGTAGCGCATACCTATCTCCTACGCTTAGTTCAAATCTCCAGTCTCGAGACAATATCAACCTAAACAGAGAGGATCAATTAAAACTAATCCATTGCAAAAAAAGAAGATTCTTATATATTCAATCATCACATGCAAACAATTCGAAATGATTCCCCTACTACCCGAGATCCCAGATTCTTTTATGGTTACTGGATCGTACTGGTCGCCTTTTTCTGCGCTTTGGTTCACGCGGGTTGCGGATTTTATGCCTTCAGCCTTTTTGTCACACCTCTGGAATCGGAATTTGGCTGGGGCAGAGGCGAAATCATGGTTGCCCTCACCCTCTTTTTTTTCATCTCCGGCTTGAGTGCACCGGTCATCGGCAGGCTGGTTGACCGTTATGGATCGAAAACCGTTATTTCCACAGGTGCTTTGGTTACCGGTTTCGGATTTATCATGGCTAGCCGGGTCCATAGTCTATGGCTTTTCTATTTCGGGTTTATTGTAGCCGGCTTGGGCATGGCGGGAACGGGAATGGTACCGGCAACGGCTGTCATTTCAAATTGGTTTAAAAAATGGAGAGGCACGGCGATGGGCATCATGTCATCCGGCATCGGTGCCGGTGGGGTTGTTCTACCCCCCATTGTTGCTTATCTGATCCCCAATTTCGGTTGGAGGGCAGCCTTCGTGGCGCTGGCCGTGATTTCCTGGCTCATCATTCCTTTAGCGCTGTGGGTGATAAAGACACGACCCTCCGATATGGGGCTTTACCCGGACGGCAGGCCCGAGCCTGATACGCAATTTGAAAATGCAGCCTCGTCTTTTGAACCTCGGGGACTGAACCTGAAAATGGCTCTTTCAACATCCACTTTCTGGTTGATTGCGGTCTCATTTTTAGCACATGGTTTCAGCGAAGTCGGTGTCCTGCAGACACAGGTGCCTTATCTCGAAGATGCCGGATTTCCCAAAGCAACAGCCGCAAACGCCTTTGCTGTTGTTGGATTTTTTAGTCTGCTCGGCAAATTCTTCTTTGGCTGGCTTTGTGACCGGATCGAGGCAAAATACGCCTGCACGTTGGGTCTTGTTGTTCAATTGGCAGGCATTTTGATCCTCATGAATGTGCGCCCGGGGTCCCATATGCCACTGCTCTGGGTCTATGCCGTTGTGATTGGACTCGGCGTGGGAAGCTGGCTGCCGGCGATGTCAATGTTGGTTAGCACCAACTTTGGATTGATTTCCTACGGCACCATTTTCGGCACGATAAGCTTCTTTCAGGCAATGGGTGTTGCCAGCGGCCCGCTTATTGGGGGGTATGTTTATGATGCGACAGGGAATTATCGTTTGGCCTTTATCATTTTTATCGCATTATACACGGTAGCGATACCGACTGTTTTAGCGTCACGTCGCCCTAAATGGTAGCGAGAATAAATTTGAAACTCCCCTTTCGGATGGGCTTTCGATGTGCCTGAACAAACAAGCCACTACACATTAATAATTGCCTCATCATTTAAACTCCATTTAATTATTCATAACTCAATGCTTCTCTGATGGTTATTTTTACAGCGCGACCGGCCGGGTACATGGTTGCGGTAATTGAACCGGCGACAATTATTAACACCCAAATCATCATCGCAACAGACGAAACAGACAGGGGCAAAGGCGTGCGAAAGGCCATGTCGCCGATCAACTGCCCCATATAAAACGACAGAAGCAAGGACAGGCCAAAAGCGATTGGAATACTGATGATACCGATGAGCAAGCCTTCGTTTATCACCAGGTTGCGGATTTTTCTCGGTGTAGCGCCGATGGCCCGCAACACGCCTATTTCCCTCGTTCTCTCGATAATGTTCATGCTCATGGCCGACATTAAACCGAGCGCGCCGACAAGTCCCAACAAAATGGACATGGCCAGGAGTGAATTCACCAAAACACCCATATGCTCGGCCATGGCGTTGTGTAGCAAAGAAACAGGAATGCTCTGATTAACCGAAATCTTTTCTCGCAAAAGAAGATTTTCGATTTCCATCGTTTTTGTGCGGGCGTTTTCGAAAGCGCGGTTTTCAAAAGAGATGCGCAACATATTGGTCAAGCCGTCGGTATGTGTGATTTTTTTAAACGCATTCAACGGTACAAAGGCCGTTGCCGGCGACGCGACGTCCTCCACAAATCCAACCACCCGCCATTTGCGGGGTTTATTTTCGATTGAAAGCGAAATAAAATCGCCGATGCCAACACCGGGGAACAAAGAGCGGGCAATCTGGTTGAGTACCACATCATCGGCCGTGTCATCGGTTAGCCAGTTGCCCGCCTGCAGGGGTAAGCTGAGTAAACCCGTTTTTGCCGGGAGCCCCAGCATGATAAAACTGCCGTGCCCTTTATCAGGATAGGTGTGGACGATCTCAAAAGGGCTATCCCGGGTAAACGAAGTTGTAGAATAGCCCCATGCTTCGACCGATTTGATCCCGGGGATGTTTTTTATTTTATCTAACACATCACCCGCCGCAATCGGGTCATTCAAGCGTACTTCCAGGTCGTAATGACGGTATTTATAGATTTTCTCCAGATTTGCGTCCCATGCTTTTGATACGTCGAGCGCGGTCATAAACATCGCCCCGCCCGAAGAAAGCAGCGTTAACGTCATAATGAGTCGCGATCGTTTACGGAAGACATTTCGAATGGAAAGCGTAAAAGTCTCGCTAAAAAACTTAAGACCCGAAAGCAGGCCTTCCAATAATCCTTTTCCGAAATTTTGCTTGGAAACACCGTAGTTGTCCATCGCTTCGCGAACCGTGATGCGGCTGCCTCTGAGCACGGGAAACAAAGCGGCGATAAGGGGTATAAAAACGCCGCTGAGAATCTGTACCCAGAAGACCCAAGCGGGAATGGCGCCATTAAAAATGGTCAGGTTGAGCAAAACTGAAATTTGGGTATAAAATACGGCGGCGGTATAGCAGCTTAACGGGATGGCCAGTACGACGGCTACTGCACACAGCAGCACAATCATGATGATATAAAGCGTTGAAATTTGCAGCGAATTAGCGCCAATGGTTTTCATGATACCGATTTCACGAACCTGTTTTACCATAAGCGTGGAGATCGATGTGGCCACCAGGATAGAGCTCAGCATCAAAATCATAAAACAGAAAAAAGTGAACAGACTCAAAATCGCGTTCATTTGCCCCTGATGTGGGTGTTTGCGTGGTGGCGGCACTTGGATTTCATGGATTTTGTAACCTCTTTTTTCCAGGCCTGCAGCGATTTTTGCGGCCTGTTCGGTGGTCTCGGCCATGGTGGCGGCCCGGTTTTCAAAAACAATCCTGAGTTCGTCAAATCCTTGGGTTTCGCCCAGCTCGTTCAGCGTTTGCAGGGTAACATAGCCGTATCCCGTCTGCTCCTGGTGGGCCGGAGCCAAACCGGGATCGTGAATCTCTCCCGCCAGCGCGATCTGCTTTTTTTCACCATGAGGCGTTTTGATAAGAACCTTTTCTCCCACCCCGGCTTGCATTACAGGAAGCGCGGTCCTTTCGGCAAGCATGCTGCCGGTTGCCGGTGTGACAGCGCCCGAAATGTGCGTTACTTTGTTTGTTTGCATGTTTTGAAAATCATCAATCACAAAAAGCAGCAATGGATGCCAGTCATTTTTGATCTTCATGCGGGCGTAAACCGTGGCATGCCGCTCAGCAGTTATTACCCCGGGTAGCGTTTTTACAGAATCCACCAAAGATCGCGGAATCGAAACATCCTCAAGCTTGATGGTTGCCGATGCCGGGTTTGTGCCTATGTAATTACGGGCCATTTCCCTTTTCAAAACCGCGTATCCGCCCAAAATGGCGCCGATGCCGAACACGCCGATGGCAATCGCCATGACAAGCATCAGGTTTTTTGCCATATCGCTTTTCAGGTCGTTAAAGACTTTTTTATATTTGGGACGCATTTTACAGCTCCGTTTCTATGGACAATCCATTTGTTTTGATAATTGTGCCATCTGAAATAACGATGGTTTTGCGGAAATATGTTAAGAATTCTTTTTCATGGGTAACAACCATAACCGTTTTGCCGGATTCGGAGAGTCCTGACAACAGTTCGAATATGGCTTCAGCATTTTGCGAGTCCAGATTTCCGGTCGGTTCGTCGGCAACAAGAATCTGGGGATCGTTGGCCAGCGCCCGCGCGATGGAAGCCCGTTGTTGCTGCCCCCCGGAAAGCGTCGACGGCAATTTATCAGCTTGGTCGGTTATCCCAACCTGTTCCAACAGCGTCAGCGCCCGATCCCTTCGTTCTTTTTTGGGAAACGTGTTGCAAAAATCCATCGGCAGCATGACATTCTCAGCCACTGTTAGAGTGGGAATGAGCTGGAAAAACTGGAACACAATACCCACATTCATTCCCCTCCAAACGGCCAATTCACTTTCACTAAGCCGGACAATGGAAATACCCGAGACAGATACATCGCCCTGCGTCGGTTTGTCGATTCCGGTGATGATATTCAGCAAAGTGGATTTACCGCTGCCTGATTTTCCTGTTAAAGCCAGAAGTTGTCCTTTGCCGATTTTAAAAGAGACATCCTTCAAAGCATCAAAGTAACCATAAGGCGTTGGAAATGATTTTGTTACGTGTTCAACATCTATCATGATTTTCTGCTCTTTATTTTGCTCAGAGTTCATGTTGGCTTTTCCCCTTTCGACGAATATCTTTGCTTTTTAGAAAACACCTTGTTAATTACTGAACACCGTGTTCGGTTTTATTAACATAATACATCAGAATTATGGGTGCAATCGACAATATCGCGCAAGTGTTCATTACCGAACAAAACAGCCAAAAAGTTCAGAAGGCAGAGAGCATGAAAAAAAAACCGATTGACCGGCGCATACTGAAAACCCGCAAGCTATTGTCTGATGCCCTGATTTCACTCATCATCGAAAAGGGATATGATGCGGTGACCATCCAGGATATCATCGACCGGGCGAATGTGGGTCGCTCTACCTTCTACGCCCACTTTGAAAACAAGGAGCAACTTCTTTTGGCCGGGCATACCACCTTTAAACAGATACTCGAAGAAGGCAGAACGTCGCCGGAAAACCGTTTGGCCGAACCGGACATAAATTTTTTAGCCCTCTTTGAACACATTGCAGAAAACCATCAATTAGCCAAAGCCATGATTGGTAAAAAGAGTGGGGAAATAGTTACCAGCCACTTAAGAGACATCATGGCGATCAAGATTTCTGACTATTTGAAACAGCAAACGCAAACAGAGTCCAAAATGAGAAATCTCATCGCCGAAGCGGCAGCCGCAGCCATGACAAGTTTGATAACGAACTGGATGGAAGAAGGCATGCCTTTTACGGTCGCTGAAATAGCCGCTAAGGCGCAGAAGTTGTTGTTGAAAATTATAGACTGATTTTTTAACAGTAAGAAAGGAATTGAGGTCAAACCTTGGTCAGTGATTAAAAGGTGGATTCTAACAGTGGTCAAATGTATTTAACGAGTTCGTCCTTGTGTTCATCTATTGCTACATCTTCTATGAGAACGGCGAAACCCAACCCGCGCCACCAGGATACGTTGAAATTGTCATTTATTTCTTTTCTTATAAATTCTGCGATTTCCTCGTACTTCTTGATATGATTATCAAATTTATAATGAAGTATCACTCTGTGGATATTTAACGTTTTGTGTTCCTATGCACTCATATTGCATTTATTGTCTTCATATAGAAGTTTCAGCTTTTCAATGAATATACTGTACAATTCATTCATTTCATTGCCACTTACCTCTGCAATTTTTCAAAATCAACAAGATCTTGTGGCCTTCCGCTTGCACGCTTATTGATTAAAAGATCGGCTTTTGATATGAAATTTGCTTTAAAATCACCAAAATCTGCAATAATACGATTATTGAAACAGGTCTTAAAATTTACTCCGTCGATAGATGTTAGGATTTCCAAACGCATTGGTGGGATTCCCATTCTGATTACCTTTTGCTCTTTCAAGAATAGTTCTTTTTGCAATTCAGGAGGATCAAATCCAAACTCCTTCAGGGCCTCCACCATCTTTATGGCATTTTGCTCATTAATGGCAATCCATATATCCATATCACCTGTTGCACGGGGAAAGCCATGGTAACCAACAGCATATCCACCAATAACAAGGTATTCAATTCTCTTTGAGTTCAGCAACTGTAAGAACTCTTTGAAGTCTCTCGGAAATTCTATCATGGCCAAACATCGCCTTTCTCATAAATTCAATGGTTTCTATTCGTTCGACATAACTCCGGTCACGCCAATAACCTAAATCATCAGGATCATGTAAATTGGCAACTTCAAAAACATTTCTTTGTATCTTTTCTTCAATCATATTTTCTCCGTAGAACCATTAAATGTACAGAAATAAATCAATGATATTAACCATTAGTAAATTATTTCTTGATTTTTTGCAAGTCTTAATACCCTACTGACGAAATCTGAGGTGCAACAAATCCAAGGCGCCAAAACTGAGCAAAAATCTTTCGCCCGACGCGGAAAAATTATCTGATTGACGCCGATTATCCGCTTGAAACCTACTTGTAAAAAAATCCGGCTGTAGACACAGTGGAAAGCTATGCTCCAATCGGCCCAAATTGAAGCTCCCCGCAGCAAGATAGGGGGAAGTTCTGCCTTCCGGCAGTGCTTCGCTGCCCCGTAAGGAATTATGTCCAATTTTTAATACGCCCGCTAACCCCTCGGTAAGCCACGGGGAATGCGCTCGCTGTTGCGGTTCAACCAAGGTGTAAAAAATCAATGTTGCCAATAAAGCCCGTTTTGGTTATTTGGATGCGCTAAAATCTCCTTTCAATTCTATTATTTGACTATTCGTCACAATTTTGATATCGGTCTTTTTGCATTTGATTAAAGAATCCTATTTCTATTTGAGCTGAAGCTGCAATTGACCTGTTAAAGCTGGAAAGCTCCCCCATCTCTTATTCAACCGCGATAAAAATTCGGCTCTGTGTTTTTAGCACTTTTAATGGCTTTTTGCTCTAATTCGCAAATTCGGTGACGTATTATCGGCACTATAATTGATCTCAGGATATTTTGACCTCTCACAGAGACCACAAAGAACACAGAGCCTTGATCTGGATTGCTGAGAGGGCAATCCAGATCAAACTTCTGCCCAGCTATCGCTGGTGGTTTACCCCGTCAGGGGTTGAGGATTGGTCTGATTTTGGAAACCTGTCCCGCATTTTGCGGGATCAAAAAATCAGATCAAAAAAAATATCTCTGCGTTCTCTGCGAACTCGAGCGGTTCAAGAGCGGGCGAGAGATAATTCGCTTAGAGTCTACGAACAGAATACGTAATAATATTTACGTAACAAGATACTAAGGAATTTCCATTTTACCTCGATCCAAACCGACCATGACATAAGGGCGAACAAGTATTAGCTCAAACTGCTATTTTAACATGAAAAGGAGGGCATACAATTGAAATGCCCAGAGTGTCAGTTTGATAATCGTGAAGGCGTGAAGTTCTGCGAAAAATGTGGGGCTAAGATGGAATTAGTTTGTCCCAATTGCGGAGCTAAGTGCCGACTCAACAATAAAGTTACAATATGAAGCACAACTATAACAACA
>CAZHAH010000206.1:0-9549 GCA_964530095.1 uncultured Desulfobacteraceae bacterium
TTCTACAAATATTTGATAATATTTTATATGTGGGTCAGAACAGAATCACCCTGTTTCATTTTGAATTACCTATTGACATTGACATTATAAAAGCAATACGATAAAAGGATATTATATTCGAGCTTTTTGCTTCTTATTAATCTTTTAAAAGGGGGAGGGTAAAAGTATTATGACAAAAGCAGAATTAGTCGAAAAAATGGCAAAGGATGCCGGCATTTCTAAGGTTGCGGCCAACGCTGCTCTTAATTCCTTCACGGCGACCGTGACCAAGGCTTTGAAGAAAAAAGACGGGAAAGTCACGCTCGTGGGATTCGGCACATTTTCAAAATCGCGTAGAAAAGCGCGCAAGGGCCGCAATCCGCAGACCGGCGCACCGATTAAGATTAAAGCCAGCAACGTTGCAAAATTCAAGGCGGGCAAAAAACTTAAAGACGCCATTTAGTCAGCATCCATCGATCGCTTTTCCCGATATGGCAAGCCAGGCGCGTTAGGGTTCAATATTTTATTAACCGTGGATCGGTGATACAACCCTAAAGGGAAAATTTTTTCAAAAAGCGGTTTATTTAAGCCTAAAAAAGGTTGAATAGACCGCTTTTTTATCTTCATCGCCCAAAATCAATGAGGATCAAAGGGTGGTGGGAAAAGGCTCAATAAGTAACTTGGAATCCGGCCGATTCACCCCGATAATCCTCCCATTCCACCTCGACGCTTTCCACAGATGCAAGCGCAGGGCCTTCATGGCACCACTGCAGGGCGGCTTCCGTATTCGATTTTTTCCCTTCAAATACTGCCTCCACCGTTCCATCTCTTTTATTTCTGACCCAGCCTGAAACGCCATACCTTTCGGCAGCCCTTTGGGTCTCCATTCTGAAGAAAACACCTTGCACTCTACCCCGTATTATGACATGCGCTCTGACATATTCTTCCATATTGGCCTCCCATGGGCAATTGAGTGAAAAAGGCTCAACTGGGGGGTTCACAACCGACTCCACCCATTAATCGATGAGATCTTTCAGCTTTTTTTCGTCAATAACTTCGACTCCCAATTCCAGCGCTCGTTTAAGCTTAGAACCGGGAGACTTCCCCGCCACCACATAATCCGTGTTGCGGCTAACGGAACCCGTCACACTACCGGAAGAAGCCTCAATACGTTGTTTGGCTTCCTGTCTGCTGAGGGTATCAAGCGAACCGGTCAGGACAAAAACCTTACCGGCAAGTTGAACGCCCTGGGTGGCGCTATGTTTGGCGATGCCTACACCGGCTTCGGTGAGGTGGGATATCATTTGACGATTTTTGTCCTGACTGAAAAAATTGACCACGCTTTCAGTCACAATCGGTCCGACCCCGTTGACGGCTTCAAGGTCTTCAACACTCGCCCAAGCAATGGAGGCGGCCGTTTTAAATCGATCCGCCAAAATTCGTGCCACATGTTGACCGACATGGCGAATCCCGAGTGCATACAGAAATCGTTCCAGGCTGATTTCCTTGCATGCTTCAATCGCCGCTTTTAGATTTCGGGCCGATTTTGCCCCCATCCGTTCAAGCGAGACAAGCCGCTCTTCATCGATTCTAAAAATATCGACAAATGACTTAATGAGCCCCTTATCGACCAGCTGATCTATGAGTTTATCCCCCAGCCCATCGATATCGAATGCACCTTTGGAGGCGAAGTGTTTAATGCGTTCTTTGACTTGCGCCGGGCAGCCGGTATTGAGACACCTTGAAACCGCTTCATCTTTGGTTCGAAACGCTTCCGATCTGCAGACAGGACATTCAGCCGGCATTTGAAAATGCCGCTCGGATCCGTCACGTTTGGTTGCAACGGCTTTCACGACTTCGGGTATCACATCCCCTGCCCTTTGAACGAGGACGGTATCACCCACCCGAATATCCTTTCTCTCAACTTCGTCCTCATTGTGGAGTGTCGCACGGCTGACCACTGCGCCGCCAATGTTGACCGGTTCTAAAATAGCCACCGGAGTCAGCGCTCCCGTCCGCCCCACCTGGACTTCGATATCCAGCAAACGGGTTGTTTCCCGGAGAGACTCAAACTTGTAAGCCATGGCCCAGCGCGGACTCCTGGATTTGCTCCCCAGACGGTTCTGGAATTGATGGCTGTCGACTTTAATTACGACTCCATCAATATCATAGGCCAGGGTGTGCCGTTTCTGAACCATATCGTGATAATAATCCAAAACATCATCAATCAAAAGATCGGAGCGTATCAGCGGATTTATCCTGAGGCCTAAATCTTTCAACCTACACAAAGTTTTCCAGTGTGACTCCAGGTTCAGGCCGGATGCATTACCTACGCCATAAAAAAAAATTTCCAAAGGCCGTTTGGCGGCAACCTTGGAGTCGAGTTGCCGCAGTGAGCCGGCAGCGGCATTGCGGGGATTGGCGAAACTGGGCCGTTGCTGCCGTACCCGTTCGCTGTTCAACCGTCTGAATCCCTCGATGCTGATGAAAACCTCGCCTCTGACCTCAAGCAAAGAAGGGGCCGCCACGGTTTTATCTTCCAAAAGCAGAAGTGGCACATACGGAATCGTTTTGACATTCGTTGTTATCATCTCACCGCGAATCCCGTCGCCACGCGTGGAAGCCGTAGTCAAACGACCATTCTCATAGACAAGTTCCACTGCCACTCCGTCCAATTTGGGTTCGGCGGTATAGCGAATTTCAGCCTCCGTGTTAAGGAGTTTTTTTACCCTTTGATCAAAATCGCGAATGTCGGCATCTTCGAATCCGTTGTCCAGACTCAGCATGGGTGTGGCGTGGATTACGGTGTCAAATTTTTCCAGCGGTGGCGCCCCGACACGTTGAGACGGTGAATCGGAGCGGATTAGGCCCGGCCAAGCCATTTCCAGCTCGATCAGTTCCTGCATCATCCGATCATATTGCGCGTCAGAGATTTCGGGATCATCCAATACATAATAGCGGTAATTATGCCGGTGCAACGCCTCGCGCAACTGTTTGATTTTCTCAACAATCGAAGGGGCTATAACATCTGACATAAGCGCTTCACCATCTCGAGTGCCGCCTTGCGACCCTGTTTGAATGACGCTGAATTAAACCCGGGATTCCATTGCAGCCTCGAAAGTTCATCCGAGACGACAAGAATCCCGCCTAAAGCGACTTCGCGAAAATGAGCCACCGCAAAAAGTGCCGAAGTTTCCATATCAACGGCCAACACATCCTTTTTTTGATAGGCTCTGATTTTCTCGCCCGTCTCTCTGTAGACCGCATCTGTGGTCCATACCAGACCATGGTGAAAACTCGCCGCAAGAGGCTCACAGGCCGCATCTATTTTGGCAAGGATCTCCTTAGAGGGCTCCGGCCGGAGGTTGGCCGGCTTTGACTTATGATTAGAATAGTGTTGTGACGTACCCTCATCAACGATAGCGCCGGTGGGTATGAGAATATCGCCGATCTTGACTTGATGTCCAACTGCCCCGCACCATCCCCAAAAGATGACTTTGCGAACCCCCCAGGCAATCAGGGTTTCCAGGATCATTACCGCATACGGCGCCCCGAGCATTGGGCCCACCACGGCCACGTTTGATGGATCGCTGAAATATAAGCGGCTGTATAAGAAATCGCGGGAATGATCTCCATTTAAAGACAGACTCTTTTTTAGCAGATTCAAATCTGGACGGGTTGAGATCATTATCGCCACCGGTCCCAGATTGATGGGCTTCATCGCTCCTCCCGGACCAACGACGGCATCTTGCAACGACCGATTTGTCGATTCTGTTCCCATCAACTAATACCTATTCGAATCTGAATTACAGATTATTATTCCGGTTTGACCCATTTTGAAAGCTCCTCCTTTAGCTCATCGATAATATCATAAAGCCACATCAAATCTTCCATCGTCAAACGTCCGGTCTTGCGGGGGGTTTCGGCCCCGTCTTTGCGTGTAAAGATTCGCGGACCGATTTGAATCTTGGGCTCTCCTTCCGCGTATTGATTGATTGAAATGACCAGCCCGGTTTCAGCGCATCTCCACTTCCGTAAAATCTTATCTTTTTCAGGATCAAACGGCATCGGTACCCTCCTCACATCTCAATTATGTTTTTAAAGCAAACCACTGTTTTTGTCATCGCAACCATATCCAAAATCGGATCATAGATCAAATTGAAAATCCCCGCAGCCCCGCTGAGCGGGATCTGCGCTTCGCTTCGACAAGCCACGGGGAATGCGCTCGCTATTGCGGTTCACTTACCGAAACGGGGACCGATATACCTTTTTTGCCAACCACCACCCTATCTTCTCAAGACCGCCTTGGAGAAGAATCGTTTGGGGATATCCTGATCAAATTGAATGGCAACGATGCGAAATTCGGTGCCCTTCCCTTTTTTCAACATGTCTTTGAAAAGGAGCTGCCGCGGAAACCAGCGTCCCTGTACACGAGACACATCATTCAGCTCCAGCTTTTTCAACAATTTGCCGCTTCGAGCAAACAGTTCTTCTCTTAAGGGGATATTTCTTTTCTGATCCACCCACAATTTGCGCATGTCATAGGCAATGTTCTCTGTTTTGGCACTCAATCTCAGCACCCAGCAGGGGCGTCCCGCAATCGTTTCCGTATGGGTCACCACGGCCTTATATTGGTACTGCAACCGGGTGTCCTCCATCATGTCTTCAAAGGAAAGATCCGAGCCCATTAACGACTGACGCAGCATATGCCCGGAAATTTTGATGGTTCGGTCGGTGGCGGGTGAATACATCCACAGCTTATCTCCCAGTTTAAGCATTTTGATTCCCTTCTCGCGGGCCGGTGCCAGATAGGTGGTGAAGGCCTTTTCCTCACCCACGGCCCAGGTCTTTGATTCAATCGTACGGCTAACCCGGCGGCCGTGGATCAACATTTGGGATGTAAATATTCGATTGCGGGACGACATATTCCGGTCGATGCGCTCCAGCACCATCTCCCCGGATGGGTACCGGTTCTCCGATGCGGCGATAGCGGCCTGGAGCAGAAAGCAAAGCGTCAGGACGGTCTTAATCGTTTTCATACCTCAAGCTCCTTGAATAGCTGAGATGTTTGTCGTTTATAGATGCCGATGCCGGCAAACATGGTGCCCAGCACCGATGCAAAAATGCCGGGTAAAAAACCAATATAGTAGGCCGTCGGGGTTACCTGAGCCCGCATGACACTGGATATCATGATGGTCGATTTCTGCATCATGCTGCTGAAATCAAACCCTTGATATTGCATCCAGTATGAAAATACCAAACCCAGGACGGTGCCGAGCACGGATCCGATGATACCGATACAGATCGATTCGAATATCATAGATCGATACACATCGCCTTTCGGTTCGCCCAAAGCCAGACGGACACCGATTTCACCGAAACGGCGGATGCCATTCATCAGCCCTGCATTCCAAAGGACGATCGACATGGCAAATACGAAAATGGCCACCATAATCACCCCGGCGAAATTGGCCATCTCAAGAATATCGCCCAGCAGCCCCGTTTGACCGAGGACTTGCATCAGCGCTGAAAATTCATCATCCCCTACGGTGTATTTGCGGTTGAATGCCTGAGCGACTCGGGCCATCACCTCATGGGCATATATCATGTCTTTGCTAAATCCCAATATCTCGCCGGCGCCGTCTTCCATATCCAGCGCAATTCTGATATCACTGATATCGGCGATAATGGTGTGCTTATCCAAAGCGACCATTCCGAAGTGCACCGTGCCTGCCAGTTTGAAGTTATGCAGCGTCATGCCGCCATTCATGGTGGTGCTGATCAGGGTAGCGGTTTGTCCGATTTCCGCGCCCAGTTTTTCAGCAAAAGAATCACTGATAAGGATTTCGTTTGGATGCCGCGGTAATTCCCCTTTAACAATCGATTTTTTTAAATTCAAAATCTCTTTTTCAGGCGAATTCGGATTCAACAGGTCAATCGCGATGCCGAAAGTCGGGCCCTGAGCGCGTGTTTCGCCCTGTTTATCGGGAATATCCAGCAACCCTCCGAACTTGATCCGTGGCGTCCAAATCATTTGAGGGTACTCTTTTTTGATCTGCTCCAAAAGCGAATCGACTCCCAGGAGGGCCAGGTCGTTGGGCATCTGATCGGACAGCTCGCGATAGGCCTGGGTCATGATCTTGACATGACCGGCCTCAAACCGGGCACTCGAATCAACCATTCCACCGATGGCACCTTTCACCCAACAGTAAATCAGCACGGTTAAAAAAACGCCGGTACCCACCATTAGGATCGGAAACAGGCTCCGGGATCGATCGCGGACCAAACCTTTCAGTAAAAATGTGATCATGTCATCTTTCCTTTGAGGGCATCCGTGGGCTTCAAGCGCGAAATCTTCCGGCTCGGCAGATAGCTCACAATGGTGACGGTCAGCATAATAATCAAAATGGTACCCCCCACAAGCCAGGCCGAATATAGCGGGAACAAGCGGGTCGTGAGCGCAAAGCCATATTCTTCGGCTCCTCCCCCCCCTGGCATTGGGATTCCGGTTTGGGACGTAATCAATAGAATCGGAATTCCGTAGATTGCCGCCATGGCGATAGCGAGGATTCCATGCAAGGCCCCTTCGAGGGTAAAAAGACCGATAACAGAGGATCTCATCATCCCCAGGGCCATGAGCGTGCCGATCTCCTTTTTGCGCCGGAAGATGGAAAGGACCTGAGTATCAAAAATGGCCAGCATGGCCAATAACAGTAAAATCGCATACAGGAAGATTCCCCCGAATCGTTTCGCTTTGACCATATCGTTAATATCTTTCAGCAAAAAGCTGTGTCCCTTGAATGACCAACCCGAAACATTCGGCGGCGGGGTAATCTTTTGTCCCACGACAATCACGGTCGCCTCGTTTTCCAAGGCGGACATCTTTTGCAACCGCTCCAGCGGAATCCACAACTGACCCATATCGATGTTAGGTACGATGGTGTTCATGATTACTGCGATCTCGCCGTCAGCGGCATCGAAGGTACCATTGGCATCCCGCCAGCGGATGGTCAACGTATCACCGATTCGGAGCGAATTGCGCTTCGCCATCAATTTGCCCACCATGACCGGCAACACGCCGGATGCCTTCTGCAGCCGGGCGGTGGGAATATCCAGCAGGATCTGTTGCGGATCGATCCCTTTCAGCAATACAGTCTGAATCCGTCCTTCGGGGTAAATGGTCCCGGGTCGAATCAGGATGGGGGCCGCCTGTTTCTCTTGGATCGAAGCCTTCAGTTGATCCGGAATCTTTCCATGACTCTCCTCAAGGCTCAAGGGGTCGTAGGGATCGTAAACCTCATGCCAATATTGTCCTCCGGCGATCTCATCCTTAATGACATCGCGGCTGAGCTGTCGATGCATACCGCTGAACAATCCCTGGTGCCAAATGATGAGCACATAAATAAAGGAGAGAACCCCCACATTCAGCCATGTTCGCAATCCGGCGCCGATAAGGTTGCGATAAGCAAGTCGGAAGGTTATCATGGCCGCACCTCCTTTGAATCGCTTTCTCTGATCCGTTCATCTCTCACCACCTGTCCATCCGCCAAAGAAATTTTACGGCACAGGTACTGAATGACCTTCTCGTCATGGGTAGCAAAGATGAATGTGGTTTTGAGGTCTGCATTGAGAGTTTCCATGGTTTGCAGGATGTGATGTGAATTCTTGGCATCCAGATTGGCCGTGGGCTCGTCCGCCAGAACGATTTGGGGCTTTTTGACCATTGCCCTGGCAATGGCCACCCGCTGGCACTCACCCCCGGAAAGCTGGGCCGGTTTGGAATCGGCTTTATCGGATAAACCGACCCATTCCAGGGCTTCCAACACGGCTTTACGGCATTCGGCCGCAGGCATTTTGAGTAGCAGCAGTGGAAACTCGACGTTTTCATAAACCGAATAGACCGGGAGTAGATTGTAGGTCTGGAAGATGAATCCGAAATGATGGCTGCGCAAACGGGCGGCTTCTTTGGTGGACAAATCACCAATCGACTTGCCAAGCACCGACGCCGACCCCTGCGAGGGCATGTCCAGCGACCCGATGATATTTAAGAGCGTTGTCTTTCCCGAACCGCTCGGGCCCACCAGGCCGGCGAACTCACCTTTGTTGAAATGAAGCGTGATTTCGTTGAGGGCCGTGAATTTCCCGCCTCCCATCGGGAAATGTTTGCTAAGACCTTCAATATTGATGATCTGCGCATTTACCATTTTGTTAACCTCCGGCTTTCTAAAAGCGTGGGGCAAAATTTTGGTTTAATGATTAAAAACGACCAGTAATTGCATGCCTTCACCCGCAAAAAGATTCTGTTCATTTTGATTTAGATTAATCGGATCTTTGTCGGGATTCCAGAATCCCATACAATAGAAACCCCAAGTATCATACTGTCGCTGCCAGGTTAGGAAGTTATACCAGTCCCGATCTTCCCAGTTGTAATAAATTGAGGCGGTCAACTGATCCGCGATTCCAAACGGGTAATTTGTAGAGAAGGCCGATATAAACGTTTCTTCCTCCCACGCCAGAGCATCCTCGGACAAGACCGAAAGCATATGTTCGCTTAAGACATACAATCCATTTCCAATCGCAAAGGTATAATCAGCCCCCACGCTGATCAGTTTTGTCCAACGCAACGCACTCAAGGGGCCGCTCTGATGTTGAAATACCGATTCAAACCACAAACCGATCCCCAAGTCCCACTGGCCATCCAGGGCAATCCGCTTTTCTGCAAAATCAGCGCTGGATAGCGAGCTCCCGTCCACCATGCGGGTGTGGGCTGAGACAGCCATTTCGCCATCGAATAAGGGATACTGTAGGCGCCCACCTATTTCGGGGTCATCTTCGGCGGTGGCCCAGATCTCATGTCCTTTCCGATCGTCATTCCCGTATAAACCCCACAGCCAGACGCCGGCATTTTTTAGGGTATGGCATTTGTACACCAGCGCATAAACGCCTTCGGTCATTTGAAGCGGGTCATTGGGATTTAATTGGTCAAACCATCGCAAGGGACGAAGCAGGCGCGCCGGTCCGAAATCTATTTTTTGAAGGCCGATTCGTGTCTCTGACTGCGCTGTCGCGTATCGCAATTGGGCACGATAGAATCTCAGGTCATGGCCGCTGGCTGTTGGTTGGTTGGCGATATTGACATATGTGTTGAGAGAAAAATCGACGTCCACAAAGGTTTCATCCTCCAAGGCATGCCGCAGGCTTACGCGTGGAATATAGCGCAGTCCGGTCTCGCTGTTCCAAACACTCTGAGAGCGGGCGACATTCATCCACCATGACATTTGGCCGCTTTGGTCGATTTCGACAGCGACGCTCTTTTCTGTGGCAAGCAGGCCTGTCCATAATAGCAAAACACAGCTTATTTTAGGGACGTATTTCATTTAGAAATCATTTGCGGGGTCGGGGTCCAACCGCTGGACACGTGAAATTCTTTAATCCAGAGTAACACTACTTTACAAATAAAAAAAGCGCTTCCATGGATATATCCAAACATGCAGCGCTTTAAATACACCTGCACCGGTATGCCCGCCGCCGGATTCCGGTGCGCTTGAAAAGCTGTTTCGCTATGAAGTC
>CAZHAH010000207.1:0-9505 GCA_964530095.1 uncultured Desulfobacteraceae bacterium
AGCCAATTTTCCTTTAAATTTGAATGGTTAAGTCTACTCGCAACATAAAGGCAGTTATGGTGATTTTTTGCATTTTCAAAATAACGTAATCTGTTATCGTCATTCTCAGGCACCCCTGAAGAGTTAAGATGTTCGTTTAATATGGCAAAAAAATGGATTTGTTTGGAAGGTGTACAAATCCGGCCAATTTTCCGTTCGACTTGGTAGGCATTTGCGTATCGTAATCGTTGCTTTTGGGTGCTTGGATTTTTGTTTCAGATTAATTTAGAAATCTTTAAATCTGATGCCTTTCCCTCAAATACAATATATTGTACTTATGGTTGTTAGCCGAGGATCGTTCATACGGTAGGTTAATTTGTGATGTACATCTGCAAGCACAATGATTAAGCAAATTGCCATATATAGCAGATAAATATTTAGCGAAATAGGCATGTAGGTTACGTCTATCTCAATTATAAATAATATCAACCACTTGCATATTTATCTACCAAATCTTTAGTGGGGTACCGCATTTGGACGATCACCGACACCTACATAGTGGGTTGCCATCTGGTTTTCCTTGTATCAAAAATCTATTATTACGATCAGCAAGAATCGTTGCGAATCAAAACCATTTTCCCTGTTCATTCTCTATTTTTTTCTTCGTCAGCATCTGTCAATACACACAAGGCGGAAGCGCCCTGATACGGCCTGACCCCTTGCATGGCCGTTAAATTCGAAGGTCCTGTAGGCGCGGCTCCGGGCACGCGGAAGGTCTTCACGTCAATCGGTTGGATAGGCACTTCTTTGGGTGCGTCCAATTGGGGAACCCAATCGTATGGGATGCGGTAGGCACGGTAGATCATGTTGATGTTCATCAGCTTGCCCCAATAGGGGCTGATATATTCCCAGACCACGGTGTGGTCTGGTGTGACTTCGATGATCCGGCCGCCCGATCCTTCCGTTATCAATGAATTGCCGTTAGGCAGACGCTGTACGGAGCTGATAAACGGGCTGTAAAAACGGTTACCATCCACCGGCATCAGGTATCCCGCTTCTTCGGGTGTATATTGCCAGATGATTTTCAGCGAAATGGGATCAAATTCCAAAACCCTGGAATAATCGCGCAACGCGTTTTTTATTCCCGTTGGTGCTCCGGGATTCGGTGCTCCATAGCCGGCCCACCCGCCATTGTCGAAGACCAGAATATTGCCTTCACCCGGCAACCCTTTCGGGATCATATGGGCGTGGTGGTGCCCGATGATCCACCCCAGCTCTTTCTCTTCAGGGGTTGTGTCATAATTCGGTCCAAGCTGCCAGACGAGTTTACCGGAATCCTTTTCGACGATCGCCATAATGTTGGTTTCGCGTCCGCACCAGATGAGGTTATCCGGATGGAAGCGCTCATCGCCGGCGTCGTGCCATTTATTGGGGCCCAAAACGGACATGGAATTGATGTGCATCCAATCGCCCATTCCGCCGCCCATGGGGCGGAAGTTCGGGTCACGGCATAAGATGTTTTTGGCATCCTCCCGGAACCCCATCTCCGCGAAATGCTCACTGCAAACCCATTCCCAGACGATCTCGCCGTCCCAGTTGACCTCTACGATCGTATCGTCAATCAGGGGTTTGTCGCTGATTTCAGGTTTGACCACATTTCTATGGCAGAGAACGATCGTGTTTCCCTGATCAACCATCGGCTTCATTTCGGGAACGTAATAGCCCACTGGATTGCCCTCGCGTTGATAATCGTGGTGGGCTCTAGCCATCCATTGCGCCTCCTCTCCCGGATCTTCGATGAATTCATATTCATTGAATCTCCAAACAACGTTCCCATCCCAGTCCACTTGAACAACATCAACGTAGTCCTGCATTCCAAAGGCATTGTTGCGTTCTCCGGTGTGTCCCATGACGAGACCACCCGGAAGCAGTTTATTGGGAAAGCCGTGCAGTCCCTTCCAGAGCTTGACCTCGGCCCCGTTCATGTCGATCAGCATAGCACCCAATTCCCTGGCCTGGAACAGGGTGTAGCCACTCCAGCATCTGTCAGGATCGTAGATCGTGGTTCCGGTGGGGTATATGCTCGGGTAAGTCATGTGAAATCTCCTTGGCTGGTTTTTTCGATTTCCGTTCTGACCTGTTGACGTCGGGCCTTGCTCCGGAAACCGAACAGGTTCTCCGGTGCAGGGGATTGGACGCCCGGAAGGTTTTCATCCTTCGCATCGGTCTGCGCGGGCCGCCTGATAAAATAGGGATGCTTGTTGTTGCCGGTGGCTTGTGCCAGCCACGCGGCTGTTTCGCCGATCTCGTCGGGCGTGAGATAGGACCACTTTTCGTCACTTCGCAAGACAGGCGTATTCGTGGTCTGGAACCGGTATTCCGCTATCCCGGCAATGAGAATCATGGTCTCTTCGATATGATGGAGATCGATCTCCCTGTTCAGGATCCGACTGTATAGATCTTTCGGCCCTTTCACTTCCATAATCCCCCGGTCCACCATCCCTTCGGCTATCAGCCTTTTCAACAAATCCGGATTCCGGCCGTCGGTTTTCACTTCTAGCTTCATACCATTTCTCTTCATGAAAGTCAGAACCGATAATAGGTCTTCAAAGTGCTCCTGATCGCCTCGCGAAACATCGAGGCCGTCCACCCACTGACCGTGAAGAAACCCCGGTTGTACAAATCCGTCCAGCGCGTCGCCGCTCTTAAGATAGGCCAAAACGGGCCCGAGGCCCTGGCGAATCCGTCCTTTAAAAAAATAGATCGGCAACTCAATGCCATCCGGCCCGCGGACGACGGACTGCTGATGCTCGCGGTAAAACGTCTGAAAATCCCTTTTTCCCTCCGCCTTTATATCTTTTTCATCAAAAGTCATGTGCCGTTCGTACATGAATTTCTTGACGATTTTGCACCGGGTGCATCCCGTGGCCGTAAACAGTGTGACCGACATAGACTTCATTCCTTTTCAACTGAGTTAGGTGCGACAAAATTAGTGTGAGTTAACGACTGTCTTTTGGGCGGATAATTTCAGAAAAACATCTTCCAACGCTTTCATCTGGGAACTGATTTTTTCAATATGCTGCCTGGTAATGACCGCCGCCCGATCCGGATCCCGATCCAATATGGCCTGGAGGATATCTTCATGTTCATCCGGCTCATGGAGTATCTCGTGTTCCAGTTGTACGGTCTGGATAAACTCGACGGTAAAATCCATTATAACGTCTTCAATGATTGCGTAAAACAGATTGCGGGAAGCATGTGCTAATAGCCGATGGAAACGGGCGTTATTTTTCACCTGGTCCAGAAAGTCGATTTCGGGATTAGGGCTTTTGGATATGGCGACCGACTGCTCCAATTCCCGAAAATCCTCCGCTTCCGCCCGCAGTGCGGCCAGCCGGGCGATCTCGGGATCGATATGGGTTCTCATTTCCGTTAGTTGGCCCACGGATAAGTGCCCCAAGGTGAGCAGATCTATTATGTTTTCCTTCAGCACCCTGGAGTTAATGCCGGACACGAATGCGCCGCCGGTAGCACCTTGCCGGATTGTCAAAAGTCCGGTGATCTCGAGATAGCGAATCGCCTCCCGGACCACCGGCCGGCTCACCTGAAAAAGTTCCGCCAGTTCGTTTTCGGAAGGGAGTTTATCGCCCACGCGGTACTCACCGGCGAAAATCGCCTGTTTGATTGATGCCGCCACTTCCTCATAGAGCCTTTTTCTTTGTAAGCTTTTGAAACTTTTTAGTATTGTCATTTTCCTAGTACAAGTACACTGTTTTTTTTCTTGACAAATTTAAATATCAAATGTAAAATGTTTGACATTTAACCCCAGTACCTTCTTTTTGTCAAGGAAAAAATGAGCCGACAATGATGACTTTTTTGGCATGGTCATAAAATCGTTACAGAAGCTATGAGGTGATTGCACGATAAAACGCAAATTAAGACATGATGATCCAACTCAACTTGGCGATGAATAAATCGATATGTCTTTGATTGATACAACATCAAAATCCATCACTGTTTCCCGGCAGATAGGCCTGGTCATCCGCTTTTTATTTTCGCTCGTTATTGTCTACAGCATTGCTATCAGCGTGATTGATGGGGCCAATGCCAGATTTGGCGCTATTGCGTTCGGTTTTTCCGCTGTGCTGTTTTCATCTCCACTTGCTGCCAAGATGTGGTCCAAACGTGCGAAGCTTTTTGCCTGGCTGGTTGACTTTGCCTTGATTGCCGGATTTATCTTTTCAGGATGGTGGTTTTATGCGGTCAAAGAGGATCAGTGGACCGGGTTTTACACCGCAACTCCCGCAAACGTTGCTGCTGGTATCATAGGGATTGTTATCCTGTTGGAAATGTGCCGTCGCGCCTGGGGGTGGGCCCTCGTTAGAAGAAACATTGTGAAACATCATTGACAGCATCCCGACAGGTATTCAAGCCATCACAGGCAGCCTGATTTTTACATCCATGTCCACAGAGGAACTGGATGCGAAAGGCTACCGGGTGTTGAATGACAGGGTGATTTTTATCGGCTCCTATTGACACTTGGGAGGCTGTATCTAAATTCTGGGAAGGTTTACTGTTGCACCTATATGGTTTTGATAAATTCTAAATCCGAATATCGAAAGAAGAGGAAGTTTTGATATGGCTGTCATCCAGGGGGGGCGGACAGCGATCGCTTACGAAACATCCGGCAGTGGGGAAGCAGGCGTCGTCATTCTGATCCGGGGGCAAGGAACACAACTGATCCATTGGCCGGAATCGTTTTACGAAGAGTTTTCGACCCAAGGATTTCTGACGATACGATTCGACAACAGGGATACCGGCCTCTCCGGAAAATTTGATCGCTTCGCGGGCCAAGAACTCGAAGCGCTGAAGCGGAGGATAGCCACAGGAGACGAGATCGATCCACCCTATACAATGGATGATATGGCGTTGGATGTTGTTGCACTCATGGATGGACTCGACATAAATACGGCCCATATCGTCGGTATTTCCATGGGCGGTTTCATCGCCCAACTGCTGGCGGCGAAATACCCATCAAGGGTGCTTTCGATGACATCGGTCATGTCCGGCAGCGGGCCTGTCGACTCCACACTCATCGACACGTTGTGGTCGGCTCGAAGATCCCGGGAAGAGTTCATCCAAGAGTGGGTCGAATACATTCGTCAGTTTGGCAGCAAAAAGTATTTCGAAGGTGACGATCACTCATGCCGGATTGCCGCAGCAGCATTTGACCGCTGCTACTCGCCTGACGGTGCCAACCGTCAGCTGCTTGCCATCTTCTCCAGAAAAAACACGAGGGATCGAGTCAGAACAATTTCCGTTCCGACCCTGGTGGTTCACGGTGCCGGAGATCTGCTGATTCCACCGGCAAGGGGCAAGGAAACCGCCGACCTGATTCCAGGCGCAACATTTCAACTGATCGATGGTATGGGGCACGATATCCCTCCCGGTCTTGGAAAACCACTCGCCGAAATCGTGCTCGCGCATATTCAGTCGATTACAACCCATGCGGCATAATCTTAACTGTTTTTAAACAAAGGAGGACACACCATGTTAGAACTCACCAAACTGGAAGAATTGTTGCTCAAGGGACGCATGAGCCGCCGTGAATTTTTAAGCCGTGTTTCCATTTTGGGATTGACGGGGGCAATCTCCCCCGCACTTTGGAGATCCATGGTACATGCCGCGATCCCGAAAAGGGGCGGCAGTTTCCGTATCGGCCTGAGAGGTGCCAGCACGGCCGAGTCGCTCGATCCCGCAACCTACGGGACCGGGCTAATCAATGCCTTCATGACGGGTGCCATCGCCAACTGCCTGACCGAGATCGACGAGAAGGGTGCAGTGATCCCGGAGCTGGCCGAATCGTGGGAAGCAAGCCCGAAAGCCGATGTCTGGACCTTCCGCCTGCGCCAGGACGTGACTTTCCACAACGGCAAAACACTTGTGGCGGATGATGTCATCGCCTCCATCAACCACCATCGAGGCAAGGATACCAAGTCGGCCGGCAAATCGCTAATCAAGGCAGTCACCGATATCCGCAAAGTTGATAAACGGACCGTGGTGTTCGAACTGGAGAGCGGGAATGCCGATTTTCCCTATGTCGTCTCGGAGTATTTCTTCTTCATCTTCCCGGCCAAGGACGGTCGTTGCGACTGGAAATCGGGCATCGCCACCGGCGGTTACAAGCTGACCGAGTTCGAGCCGGGTGTACGCTATGTCGGTGAGCGCTACCCGGACTACTGGAAGGAGGGGCGCGCTCACTTCGACCGGGTGGAACAGGTGCCGCTCAGCGACCAGGCGGCCCGGACAACCGCCCTCATCACCGGCGAGGTCGATTGTATCGATGGCGTCGATCTCAGCACCGTGCATCTTTTGAAAAAGAAACCCGGGATCAACGTCAGCGCCGTGACCGGTACCCAGCATTTCACATTGCCCATGTTCACAGACGTAGCACCCTTCGACGATGTCAATGTGCGCCTCGCTCTCAAACACGCGATCGACCGCGAGCAGCTTATTAAAATCCTGCTATCCGGCTATGGCCAAGTCGGAAACGACAGCCCCATTACACCGGCCAACCGCTATTTCAACACCGAGATGAAGCAGCATGCCTATGATCCGGAAAAGGCCCGCCACTACCTGAAAAAGTCCGGGCGCGACAGTTTGTCCGTGAAGTTAAGCGCCGCCGACGCCGCATTCCCGAAGGCCGTCGACGCAGCGGTGCTGTTCAGCGAGTCGGCCGCCAAGGCCGGCATCAAAATCAAGGTGGTACGCGAACCGAATGACGGCTACTGGTCGAATGTCTGGTTGAAGAAGCCGTTTGTCACCTGTTTCTGGAATGGCCGACCCACCGAGGACCTGATGTTCACTACTGCCTACGCGGCTGATTCCCCCTGGAACGATGCGCATTGGAAGAACAAGCGCTTCAACGATCTGCTGGCTGAAGCCCGCACCAAGCTCGACTCCGACCGCCGCCGCGAGATGTATTGGGAGATGCAGGAGATCGTGCGGGACGACGGGGGCACGATCATACCGGTCTATGCGCAATACGTCTTTGCCAGCCGCAGCAACGTGGCCCATGACCCCCTTGCCGCCAACCGTTCGGTCGATGGCTGGAAGTCGATGGAACGTTGGTGGTTTAAATCCTGATAAAACTTCTTTGAAGAGTTAATCCTTAGAACGGGTTGGCGCTCTATGTCAGCCCGTTTGGCGTTTAAAGCGCGAGATACCCACTGGTGCTCATGACAGCTGAGCCCGATGCTCCCATGCAGTTGATTATTCTACAAGGGAAGATTTCCAGTCCTGTGAATTTCGCCTCTGGATATCTCTTTCTTCCAAGACGAGGGCTGAAAAAAACACTTGAATTACCGAGCAGCATAAAAAGAGTTCTCAAAAAGCTGGAGGGACAAATTTTCATTCATAAATAGCTTCTTGAAAAAGCTCTTGCTAATAATTCTCCATACTGGAAATCAAAGAAAAGTGATGGAAAACAGAATAGAGACTTGATGAACAAGTTTTCTTATATTTGCGAAATATTTCATTATGACGATAAATAAGAAATCAGATAGTCAGACCGATCCCTCACAGCGCCAACAAGCGTCTCAAGCTCAGATTTTGATAATTTGGATAGGAAATCCAGATCGGCATCGATTTCAGGAAGCCTTTCAATGATATCGACAAGCTGTTCTTTGGTCATGTGATCAGAATAGCCCGCCTCCAATTTCAGGTTAATTTTCGGAAGTAAGGGCATTGTATGGAAATTCGGAAATTCGGGGACGTCCATAAATAAGTAAATAACTCATTCATGTAATTGATATTTACGCTCTTTAGCGATCTTTTCACCTCTACATACTGCGTATCCTACGCCCGGCTGACTCATTCCTAAGCGTTTGGCTACATCTGTACAACTCATTCCCAATTCTCTAACCGCCCAATAAGACATGAGGTCCCTGGCTTCAACTTGAATCTTTCGGCGTCCGCTTGAAAATATTTCATCTTTTTTTATACCAAATATTTTTGACACTCTTTGTCCGATTGTTTATAGATCGTACCCTAAACCTTTTAATTCAAAGCGACGATCAAGTCTCTCATTCGTTTCCGCTAATAATTCGGCAACGAAATCACCGTCCCCCAATATCCTTTCATCACCTTTAATCCGATCTTGTCCCTTTAATCGTAATTTCTTGACCGCCTCCCAACCACCCAGGCTGCGCACCAAGCCGCCTCCGACAAGCTCAGGTTTTCTGCCCTGGTCAAAACCTTCCTTGATATAAGATTGATAGCGCTTCCTTGAGTCTGAAGCTTTTTTACCAAAATATGAAAGCACATATTTGGTATCTTGCCAAGCACGGCCCTTTTTTTCCACTAAACCTCTGTGACCGCTATAAGGGTATCTATTGAGGCTTTTCATATCTGATACAATCTTTGCACGCAGTGGATTCAAATGAATATAGCGGACAAGTTCTTTAAAATATAAATCCTCTTGGCAAATAATAGATTTATACCTGTTTTGAAAAAGCTGCCCATGACGACGATACCTGCGGTTAAAATAAATGGCATACCCGGTAAGTAGCCTTCGCATTAAAGTTGATATCCCGGCTTGACCACTTCGAAGTAAAAAATGGGCATGATTGGACAAAAAAGCCCAAGCATAACAGGTTGTTTTGGTTTCAGGCAGAAGTACTGATAATCGATCGATTAGATTATCTTTATCGTCTCTGAATATTTTGCGACGCTCAATTCCACAGATGATGATGTGATGTAAAACACCCGGTGCGTCTAGGCGGGCTAATCTGGGCATGGGCTCCCGTTAATATAAATACCTCAATATGTCAAGTTATTTACTTATTTATGGACGTCCCGCATATCCCCACGATCCCTGTGGTTGTCGCCAGCAAGTCGTCTAAACGTGCGCGGTGCCGCCGTTTCGCTGTGCCATCTTCGAGGATTAGTGTTTTCATAATAAATCCCGTTCCGATACGGGCAATGTGCCCCCTTAGAAGCCGAACTAATAATTATGGGACAAATAAAACAATAAAGCCAAACGGGAAAAACATCTTTTTGGGTGTATAAAACTCATTTTGTTGTTAGCAACCTACTGAATTAATTCAATGCCGATTTTATTATGTGGGTATAAATACATAAAACTTTACATGAATTGCACCACTTTTCATGAATAAATCCCACCGATCTTTTTATAACCTATTGATCTTATAGAAGGCCAAATTCATCAAATGGTGCATAAATACATATAGCCATTCATGAAATAAACCAGTTTCGCAATTGTGAGTGAAGCGAACTATGTTTGATTTGTTTAAAGTCCTATTTTTTTGAAGAAATGATGACATACCTGCTGGTTACACCGATTATTTTTCTCTTTTGCATCGCCGCTACCACTCCCGCATTGAAACGCTCCGAGGAGAGTGGCGCTTGCATAATATGCGTACGCTGCCACCCGCTTTTCTTCATAATATGGAGATAATCATCAATCATTATCGAATTGCCCGTCATTTCATTCCTGGCAGGGGTG
>CAZHAH010000208.1:0-9462 GCA_964530095.1 uncultured Desulfobacteraceae bacterium
AGAAAAAAGTCACATTCAACAGCTGCAGGAGATGCTGGACTGATGCCCTTCCCCGGCATAGCCGGGGTCTGATTGAATATTGACAATTGAATATTGACGATTTGCGGTAATGCTCCGCTCTGTCTTTTCTTTTAAATCGATAGAGTGCTTTAAATATTCAATCTGGCTGCTGTGAATGAAAACAGAAGCAAACGAATGGAAAATGGAGTGATTCAGAAACAAAAAGAAAATTTCGATATGTTACAAAACCTTTCCGGGTTCATCGAACGTGTTACCCATGTCCTTGCTGATATAAACCGGCACGCACGGCTTTTCCCAAAGGCTCTGTCCGACCCGGCTCTAAATTCGGCCGTGCTGTTTTTATTGGGCGCAAATAACGGCGGTGAAGAATCATCTTTGGGACCTTCTTTGATATTAAACCGGCGTTCCCTAAAGGTAAGACAACACGGTGATCTCTGTTGTCCCGGGGGTGGGATTTCACCCCGGCTCGACTCCTTTCTTTCAAAAGTCTTGTATTTGCCTTTTTCACCCCTGTCAGGCTGGCCGCATTGGTCGGTTTGGCGCCGGCAGCGGCCGCGCGAGGCCAAACACATGGCACTTTTTTTGGCCACCGCCCTGCGGGAGAGTTTTGAAGAGATGCATCTGAATCCGCTGAGGGTCAAATTCCTGGGCCCATTACCGTCCCAAAACCTGGTCATGTTTCGGCGGGTTATCTATCCCCTGGTTGGGTGGGTTCAAAATCAAAAGCAATTCGCTCCCAATTGGGAAGTCGAAAAAGTAGTTCATATTCCGTTGCGTGAATTAATAAAGCCGCAAGCCTATGCCCGCTATCGCCTGCGTATCCGGACCGCCCCCGGTTCCGAGGCGAAATCCTTCGTTGAAGACCACCCGTGTTTCCGCTTTAGCGACGGGCATGGATCGGAAATCCTCTGGGGTGCCACCTTCCGGATCACAATGGTCTTTTTGGAAATGATTTTCGGGTTCCACCCACCGTCCCTGGAGTCGCTGCCCCTGTTCCGCCGAACCCTTGAAGAAAGCTATTTAACCGGAATCCAATGAGGCGCCTATTACGTCCAGAAAGCCGCCAGGGCCGCATTTGTCTGGGCGGTATCCCTGACCCGGATCGACCGCCACTCCTCTGGCAGCAGTGACGCATAGCGCCGGTAAGAATAGCGCTGATCAATCAGCAAAACCGCCCCGCGGTCGTTTTCAGAACGTACCACTCGTCCCGCCGCCTGTAATACGCGGTTCAATCCCGGATAGACATAAGCAAATTCGTAACCGGGTTGCTGGTTCTCGGTGTGATATTGGCGGATCAGTTCTCTTTCGGAGGTAATTGCCGGAAGTCCTACCCCGACGATAACCGCACCACTAAGCCGCCTACCCGTAAGGTCTATTCCCTCCCCGAATATCCCTCCCATGACGGCAAATCCCACAAGCGTACCGTGGTTGTCTTCTGAAAATCTTGTCAGAAAATTATCTCGTTCGAGCTCTGACATTCCAGGCACCTGCACGATGGTTTCGATATGCGAGTTTGTGATGACAAATTCGTCCCAAATCATTTTCAGATATGCGTATGAAGGGAGATAGACCATATAGTTACCCGCTTTCCCATTTATCAGCGACGCAATCATGCGGGTAACCTCGTGCTTCGTTTTTTGCCTATGCTTATAGAGGATGGAAATTCGATCCGCTATTAGAAGACAGAGATTCTCTTGGGGAAAGGATGAGGGAATTTCAAGGGTTTGGGCCAGGTCACCGCATCCGAGGGTTTCTTTGAAATAGTGTGGGGGCGTCATGGTAGCGGAAAAAAAGACCGCCGCCCGGCATCGATCGAGTAGTTTCTCAAGCCGGTTTGAAGCATCCAGACAGAATAACCTGACCAGCAGATCTCTTCCGTTTTTTTGGTAATAGTTGACATATGCATCGTCATATTGCCCTGCAATCTTCAGGAATCCACGCACTGAAAAATAAAAATCCAAAAGCTTTTTGCGATACGGTTTATCGATGTTCATGGCGAGCCACCGATCAGCCGTTTTAAGAAAATCTTCCAACTCGGGGTAGAGATCCAAAGGGGCTTCCTGTTGCGCTTGAAATCCACCGGCCGCCTCACATTCTTTTCTTGCTTCCAAAAACCAGGCGTTGATCTTGCCAATGCTTCGGTAAATGTCGGGCAGGTCTTTTCTTAGGGGTCTTCTTGTTTCGAGAAGGACCTGTTTTTTAAGTTCGGCCGAAAACATCTCTCTGGATCGGTCCACCAGATTATGGGCCTCATCGATAAGGAGGAGGTAGTCGCCACCGGTCTCCAAAAAAAACCGCCGCAAATAAACGTTGGGATCGAAAGCGTAATTATAGTCGCAGATGATAAAATCCGTAAATATCGAAAGATCCAACGAAAACTCAAAAGGACAGACACTGTTTTCTGCGGCGATCTCCTCGATCAATTCCCTCGTAAAGGCTTCGTGCCGTTCAAGTCCCCTCAGCGCAGCATCGAGTCTGTCATAATACCCGATGCCGAACTCACACTCCCCTGGAGAACAATCGGTCCTCCTTTTGAAACATATTTTTTCTTTCGCCGTCAGGGTTACAGATCTGATCCTCAGACCCTTATCTCTTAGTTCATCCAGAGCGCCCTCGGCCACGGTCCGAACTGTTGTTCTGGCGGTGAGATAGAATATCTTCGATGCAAAACCCTCGGACAGAGCCTTTATGGCCGGCAACACCACCGCCATGGTTTTCCCGATTCCGGTTGCAGCCTGTAAAACCAGTCGTTCACTGTTTTTGACCGTCTCGTAAACCGCTTCACTCATTCCACGTTGTCCGGGGCGATAAGCCTCAAAAGGAAATTGGAGATCCCATATTGACTCATTCCGGATGCGGTCCCATTTCTCAGCGCCTTGCGCCCTTTCCAGATATCGGAAGACGGCATCCTCAAAAAAAGCCTCTAAATCACCTGCTCTAAACTCATAGCTAAAGCTTCGAACGGCGCTGCTCCCTAGGTGATAGTATGTCAGCTGTCCTTCAATCTCAGAGAGGTTGTTGGCGGTGACATAGATATAGGCGTAGATTTTCAGTTGGGCCAGATGAAGGGGGTTCTCAAACACCTTTAAATCATCCAGGCTGCGGTGGGTGGACTTTATTTCCTCGATCACCGTCCGGTCCTGATGCTGATAAATGCCGTCCATTCGGCCGGTTATTTCAAGCAAAAATCCCCGCATCATGACCTGGTGTGAAACGGGGACTTCGCGCTGATATCCGTCCGCCCTGGATTCCTGAACCTTTCGATGCGCCGCCACACCCTCGGCAGCCCGTGTGGCTCCGGCAAAATGAAAGGAAAGATCTCCGCAGAGCGAAATACTCTGGACTAATTCGCCGACCGATACTCTAATCTTCTTCATTTAAATCTTTATTTCTCTAGGCACTTGTCTCGACACACCCTGAGGACCTCCACACATCCGGTTAGGGACACGGCAAGAATAAAATCGTCAGAGATTACGCCGAATTTTTGTTCGTGTTCAAGGCGCGTCAGAGGACGCAACCTTATTGGTTGTAACCTCTGATGCAACGCAGAACACGGACAAAAAGGCAAGTAAGATTGGGGATTTTATTTTTACCGGGTCCCCTAAAGTTCGTGTTGTGCATCTGAAATATTTTGTCCGGCACTGCTCTATACAGTTATTTCGATTTAGATCATGATCTTCAGCCATCTTCAACAACAATACCACGCACCCGCACCCTTAATAAGCGCTTTTAATTTGACACCTCCTTACCGCTCAATTAAAAGTGTTCTAAACTGAACGTTTCAACAATCTATGCAAACCCAGCTAATGACTGAATTCTTCTCAGAAGACCGATTGATCGTGGCCAACTGTAGCGCTTTTTATGGTGACCGCATGAGCGCGGCCAAAGAGATGGTGCAGGGCGGACCAATCCATGTCTTGACGGGTGATTATCTTGCCGAACTGACGATGGCAATTCTTTTCCGTAAACAGATCAAAGATCCCACTGCCGGTTACGCCACCACTTTTCTCAAACAAATGGAAGAAATCATGGGTGAATGTCTCGATCGCAAGATCCGGGTGGTGGTCAATGCCGGCGGCTTGAACCCTCGTGCGCTTGCCCAGGAATTGGAAAAAATTGCCCAGGATTTAGGTTTGAGCCCGACCATTGCTTTCATTGAAGGTGACGATCTTCTACAACGCTTACAAGAACTGCAGAACCAGGGCGAAGCGTTTATGCATATGGACAAGCAGATCGCTCTGAAGGAAGCCAACGCCAAACCTATCACGGCCAACGCCTATTTGGGTGGCTGGGGCATTGCCGAAGCCCTGCGACGCGGGGCGGATATTGTTGTGGGCGGCCGGATTGCGGATGCTTCCTTGACGGTGGGCCCGGCCATCTGGCGCTTTGGCTGGGAGCAAACCGACTGGGACCGGTTGGCCGGTGCAGTGGTCGCGGGCCACGTCATCGAATGCGGCCCTCAGGCCACTGGAGGTAATTATGCCTTTTTTGAAGAAGTGCCGTCTTTTAAAAAGGTCGGTTTTCCAATAGCCGAAATCGGCCCAGACGGATCCTGCATTATCACCAAGCACCCGCAGACGGGAGGAATTGTTTCCGTCGGCACGGTAACGGCTCAGCTTCTTTATGAAATCAGGGGGCCACGCTATCATACCCCGGATGTCATCGCCCGGTTCGATTCGATTGAGATTTCCCAGGCCGGCCCCGATCGGGTTTGCATATCGGGCGTCTGCGGCCAACCACCAACCGATACGGCAAAAGTCTGCCTCAATGTTGTCAACGGTTATCGTAACAGCATGACCCTCATCCTTACCGGGCTTGACATTGAGCAGAAAGCGATGATCGTCGAAAAAAACCTGTTCGAAAGTTTGGGAGGCAGGGAACAATTTGCCGCAGTGGATGTTCAACTGGCCCGTTCCGAAAAAAAAGATCCCCCAACCAATGAAGACGCCTGGGCCCATCTGCGGATCTCGGTCATGGGTCCTGACCCGAATAAAGTCGGGCGGTTGTTTTCATCTAAAATCGTCGAAATGGTGGTCGCCAACATTCCGGGACTCAATCTCACTACACCACCCACCAACGGCTCCGCGGCAATTATGCACTGGCCCGCTCTCGTATCCGGCAGGCATATCAGACAACATGTCCATATGGATCAACAACAGTTTACGATCGATCCCATGCCATCATCTTTCGATCCTGTTGAATTCATCCCAGATACAAAAGACCTTCCCCCATTGGCAGCCACCAAAACGACCTCAATCCCACTGGGTCGCGTATTTGGTACGCGTTCGGGAGACAAAGGAGGAAACGCCAACCTGGGGGTTTGGGCCAAATCTGATAAAGCGTTTGTTTTTTTTGAACCAGTTTTTATCTGTTAAAAAACTGAAAGCGCTTTTACCCGATCTGGGCAAGTTTGAAATCGAAAAATATGAATTGCCCAACTTGCTGGCCGTTAATTTTTTTATCAAAGGAATCCTCGGAGATGGTGTGGCTTCATCTTTTCGCAGTGACCCCCAGGCCAAAACCCTGGGTGAATACCTCCGCGCGAAGGTGGTACAGTTACCGGATTCGATTTTACCCCGAGCTGAGTAGGAAACAATGTCCGATTGGTTTCAAATAAAAGAAGTCAAAGAAGGTGCTTTTTGTATCGAGGAGCCGGGGCATGTCCAAAGCTATTTGATCAATGGTGATACACATTCAGCCTTGATCGATACCGGCATGGGGTTTTGTGATATTCGCACCGCCATTGAACCGTTGATGCAGGAGCAGGTCATCGTCTTGAATACGCACTGGCATTTTGATCACATCGGGGGCAATCCTCTTTTTGAGGGAATCGGCATCGCCCGCAACGAAGGCCACCTCATCGCACGTAATATACCAAACGCTGTCCTGATGGATCTATATCTGAATCCCTGCCTTCTGGAAGGCGTCCCCTTGCCCGCTCACTTTAATCCCGACGCTTATGCCATCCAGGGCTCAAAGCCCTCTTTTTTTATCAGCGAAGGAGATCATTTTGATCTGGGCGACAGGGCACTGGAGGCTATCGCTACCCCGGGCCACACACGGGGCAGCATGTCCTTTCTTGATATACAGACAGGGAGTCTCTTTAGTGGTGATTTTATTTATCCGGGCTCGATTTACGCGCATTTTAACGATTCCGATACAGAACAATATGTTGAATCGCTAGACAAAATATGGCACCACCACCAAACCTTCGATTCGATTTTCGGGGCCCACAACGAGTATCCCGTCCCCCGCTCCTATATCCGTGACGTAAGGGAAGGTTTTGACAAAATTAATAATAAGACCATCTCACCCATCACGATCGGAGACTGGGGCGAACCCGTGCATTGTTACCAGTGGGGTGAAATCAATATTCTAACCAAAATTCCGGGTTCAAAAGGGATTCGGCTGTTTGGCTGAATACAGTATCCTAAATAGAGTGAAAGTTCATTTTGTTTACGCTCTTTTAGGATAGGAGGAATTTTTGATGTACACCTGTGCAGAATACCGGGAGGAAATGCTGCTCCTTTCGCTTCGGAAACAACTCAACCGGGAGGGACTATCAGAGAAGCAAAAGCAAAAAACTCGAATCACAAATGGAAATGGATTGAAGAAATGTTTATTCACAAATCGAAAAGCGTAAGCTAGGAAATGAATCGGCGTAATTCTTTTCACCATTCTAGAATATATTTTTAAATTACGCTTCATCATCAACATATTCTGGATAATGCGTTTTCATACATTCCGGGCAAATACCGTGGCTGAATTCAGCTTCGGAATGCCGGTCGATATAGGTTTCGATTTGGTTCCAGTACCCTCCATCATCGCGTATCTTTTTACAGTGCGAACAAATCGGTAGCAAACCGCTTAGCTGTTTGATTTTTTGCAGGGCTTTCTGAAGGTCAGCAATCAATATTTTGTAGGTGCACGTGATAATCATTACCCAGCTTATCCGAAGCGCTATGTTCATCCACCCGCTCAACCCCGGTCCAATCCCATGGACCTTTTCCAAACTGCCGCGTCTTGTCAATATCGGCGATCGTTTCGGGAGATGCCTTCCATAACACATGAAAAAGCCAGTCCGGCCGACTCGAAGCAAATATAATCCCGTTAGGGTCCGCCAGCACTAAAACCCCGTCGTGAGGTTTCTTCATTTTCTCTTCGATCGGCTCAATGGATGCCTTAATAACCACAACCCCCAAAGGGATTTCTTTCTCTTCTCCATAAACCGGATGGCTGAAATAAACCCCTCGTTTTTTCGATGTGACCCCCAGCGCCACGTAGACAGCCGGTGTACCTTGCATGGCCTTCTTAAAATAGGGGCGAAACCCGTAATTTTTCCCAACAAAGCTATCGGCAGCGTCGCGGTTGCCTGATGCGATGGTGTTTCCGGAGCGGTCCATGAGATAACAGACACCAACCTGCATGGCATCACGAAAATGGTCCAGAATGGCATTGGCTTCTGGAAGCGCCGATAGGTTTTCACCCAACAGGTATTGCCTTAACCTCCTTATTCCAGCCAAAGACTTGACCGACTTGAAGGACCCTATCAGATCTGAGTCGATAACATTCGCCAGGTCATACAGGTGTTCCGCAGCTTCTTTGTGCGCCGAGTCCAATGAGAATTTTTTTAAGGTAAAATAATAAAGATAGGCTCCGACAATCACCGATAGAACAGCTGTCAGGGACAATACGATAAGTAAGGTACGAAGCTTGGTGTTATTTGTTTTCATGCTAAATTCCTATATATCAGGGAAATGCTGGCATTCAAGGATAGGACAAATAATCATGAATCCGCTTATTTTGCCTCATCCAACACTTTGCGAACGGTATTCGCCAAATCCCGCGTTACCAGCGGTTTCATGACATAGGCGGCTAAATCCAGCTCTTTGGCCCTCTCTTCATCGATACGTGCACTGTGACCGGTACAAAGAATAACGGGGATATCCTTACGAATCTCCATCAACTCTTGTGCCAACCGGTCGCCGGCCATCTGAGGCATGGCCATGTCGGTAATCACCAGATCGAATTGATCCGCTTCAGCCTCGAATAACGCCAGAGCTTCCTTTGGCTTGGTACTTTTGACCACTTGATAACCCAGGCGCTCCAGCATCTGTTCAACCATTTTGGCCAAGGATATCTCATCGTCAACAAAAAGGATGCGCTCGGTACCCGTCGGCAAAACCTGCGGCTCTTCCTTCACTTCCGGTTCCACAACTTCTTCAATCAGCGGAAACAATACTTCCACAACCGTTCCGGTTCCAAGCTCACTGTTTGCCTTTATGGCTCCGTCGTGTTTCTTGACGATGCCATATGCGACCGCTAACCCCATACCGGTCCCCTTGCCTATATCCTTGGTGGTAAAATAGGGGTCAAAGATCCGGTCGATGACCTTTGGATCGATACCCTGTCCGGTATCTTTCACCGTCAGTTTTACAAAATTCCCTGTATTTAAGTTTTCGTATTGACCTGCTGAATCCTTATCCAGACTTATGGATTCCAGGCTGACTTCCAAAACATCCCCATCGGCCACCATTGAATGAACCGCATTGGTACAGAGATTCATCAGTATCTGATTGATCTCTGTGGGATCTGCCAGTATCATTTCAGTTTCACATGAAATGTTTTGACGAATTTCAATGGTCGTGGGAATAGAAGCCCGCATCAGCTTGAGAGAATCCCTTATTATGGTGCTGATCTGTATCGGTATTCGATGAACCAGGCTTTTACGGGCAAAGCTCAGAATTTGCCTAACGACATCTTTTGCCCGAATGCTGGCAGCGCGTATCTCTTTTAAACACTCTTTGGCGGGGTTCCATTCCGGCACGTCATCGATGGCGAGTTCCGTATTCCCAAGGATGATCCCGAGGACGTTGTTAAATTCGTGGGCAATGCCGCCGGCCAGCGTGCCGATTGACTCCATTTTTTGAGCCTGGCGGAGTTTAGATTCACTCTCTCGCAGCGCCTCCTCAGCCTGTATCCGTTCGGTGATGTTAATCACGATGCCTTCGTAGCGATCAACATTTCCGCCTTTATCAAAATATGCTCGGGTGCTGTTTGATACCCAGATCTGCGAACCGTCTTTACACTTAGCTTTGAACTCGAAATTCTCCACCGTGCCAGCCTTCTGGAGTAGCTGCTGATACCGGTGGCGGTCTTCAGGATTTACATAGTATTGCCTTGCAATGTCGCTAATTTGGGAGATTAGTTCATCAGGAGATTCATATCCGAGCATCTCTGCAAAGGCTGGGTTAACAGTGATAAAGCGACCTTCCGGAGTACTTTGAAAGAAGCCAACTACGGAATTTTCAAAAATTCGGCGATATTTTTCTTCGCTCTCCCGCCTAACCTCTTCTGCCCGCTTGCGATCGGTGATGTTAATGGCAAGTTCGAATCGCACATCCCTTCCGTCTGGCCATTTGATAATCCGGTCAATGATGG
>CAZHAH010000209.1:0-9386 GCA_964530095.1 uncultured Desulfobacteraceae bacterium
TTTGCGCAATTCTGGAAACAGTCGCTGCAAAAAGGCGGACACTATGAAAACTTCAAGCCGTCCATCGCTGTCCTTAACAGGAAAGTCTATGCGGTTAAGTTTTCGCCTCCTCCCCAAAAAAACAACGGCCTCAGCCTGCTGGCCGTTAACTCGAATCTGCATAATGCCAATGCCAAAGGCGGCAACAGAACATGGCTGCTGGAAATACCTCATCCCGTGACCCAGGTGGTCTGGGATTCCTGGATTGAACTTCACCCCGATACCGCCGTCAGGCTGGGGATACGACACGGCGACCTGGTCGAAATTAAAAGCGCCTTCGGAAAAGCGGAGGCGGCCGCCTATGTTTTTTACGGTATCGATAAAGACACCGTGGCAATGCCGGCAGGAATGGGCAGGAAGGTGCCATTCCCCAATTACAAGTCCAGCCACGGCAAAAGTAAATTGCTGCCTGTCCTGGAATCGGAATCGGAATTGAGAGTCGAGCACAAAACGGTGGGCATCAACGTCATGGCCCTCCTGCCCTGGCGCAAAGACACCCTTTCTGGCGATTTTGTTTTTGCGGGAGAAAGTGTGCGCATCAAACCGACGGGCAAAAAGGCTTATCTGGTGACCATGGACGGGCAGTATCGTAAAGATATTGAAACACCCCGTGTCCTAGACAAAACGGGGTTTGGCGACCGCAGTCAGAAAGGCAGGGGATTTGTACAAGTGATGTCTGTCGGCGGCGCTGAAAAGGAACCGAGAGAACGCGCTCAAAAGCATCACGCCAGGCAACATTTTTATACGCTGAATCGTAAGGACAAAAAGAGTTTTTACGACCCCATCCCGGAAAACGTCAGCAAAGCCGTGAAAAAAGCGGGTAAGCAGACGCCTGTTTATCACGATCCCTACAAATGGGAGATGATCATTGACCTGGATCGCTGTACCGGCTGCTCCGCTTGTGTGGCCGCTTGTTATGCTGAAAACAACATCCCCCTGGTCGGGAAGGACCGTTCGAATCTAGGCCGGGAGATGAGCTGGCTTCGGATTGAGAGATATTTTGAAACCAACAAACAAACCGGGCGGCTGGAAACCTATTATACCCCCCAGATGTGCCAGCAATGCGATAATGCCGGCTGCGAACCGGTCTGTCCCGTGTTTGCCACCTACCAGACCCCCGATGGCCTAAACGCCATGATTTATAATCGTTGCGTCGGCACCCGTTACTGCTCCAACAATTGCGTCTATAAACAGAGACGTTTCAACTGGAGGAGTTATCAGTTTCCGAACCCGCTGCATATGCAGCTCAATCCGGCCGTCTCAGTCCGTTGCAAAGGGGTAATGGAAAAATGTACTTTCTGCCAGCATCGCATCAGAGAGATAAAAGACCTGGCCAAAGACCGGGGGCGGGACGTGAACGATGGTGAAATTCAGGCGGCCTGCCAGCAGGCCTGTCCCGCCGATGCGATTACCTTTGGAAATATTATGGATCAAAACAGTAAAATAAGACTGATAAAGGAAAATAGCCGGCGCCAATATACGCAACTGCCCGAGTTGAAATTTCAACCGGCCATCACCTACTTGAAAAAAGTGAATTCTGATAACAAAAAAGCCTAGGAGGTTCATTGAACCAGCTCACGTATGGAAATATCAATGACAAAGTTGTAAGCTCCATGGAACCGCCCGGGAAGTCATGGATGGTGAGTATGGTTCTGATTTTCGGGGCTCTGAGTATGGGAGCCTTCGCTTGGGTCATTCAGCTAAGGCACGGCCTGGAATGGAGCGGCATTAACCACCCCATCGCCTGGGGGATTTATATCACCAATTTCGTTTTCTGGATCGGAATCGGTCATGCCGGGACGTTGATTTCAGCAATCCTTTATCTGGTGCGCGCATCCTTCCGTAATTCCATCTACCGGGCCTCCGAAGCCATGACGGTTTTCGCGGTGATGACCGCGGGTCTGTTTCCGGTCATTCATTTGGGGCGTACCTGGTTTTTTTACTGGATGCTGCCGTATCCCAACCAACGTGAGTTGTGGGTGAATTTTAAATCCCCCCTGCTCTGGGATGTTTTCGCCATCTCGACGTATATGTCTGTCTCCATCGCTTTTTTTGTTCTGGGACTGATCCCCGATTTGGCGGCCGTACGTGATGAATCCAAGGGGGTCAAACGCCTGCTTTACAGTATTCCGGCACTCTGTTTCAGGGGGACCAACCACCAATGGCTGCATTATATGCGGGGTTATCTGATTTTCGCGGCCATCGCCACCCCGCTGGTTTTTTCGGTTCACTCGATTGTATCTTGGGATTTTGCCATGTCCAGTCTTCCTGGCTGGCATTCCACCATTTTTGCGCCCTATTTTGTGGCCGGGGCCATCTTTTCTGGTTGTGCAATGGTTTTGACGATAATGATTCCATTGCGCCGGGCCTTTCCCGGTTTTAAGGAGATCATCAAGGTCAAGGATCTGGAAGGCATCGCCAAGATGATCATCTTTACCAGTTTGATTGTCACCTACGCTTACGCCGTCGAATTTTTTGTGGCCTACTACAGTGGCGCACAATATGAGAGAGCGCTTTTCTGGTTTCGCCCTTTTGGAGAGATGAAATCCCTCTTCTGGCTGATGGTTGCCTGCAATTCCATTATACCGTTAACGCTCTTTTTCAAAAAGGTTCGAACGTATATTCCCGCTCTGTTTATCATCTCACTTTTGGTTAACGTCGGCATGTGGCTGGAACGATATGTCATTATCGGCACTTCCCTGGCCCATGATTTCGTTCCATTTGCTTGGGGGAGCTACCAGTTTGAATGGGCGGAGATCTGGATCACCATTGGAAGTTTTGGTTTCTTCTTCATGTGGTTTTTTATCTTTGTGAAAATAATGCCTTCCATCGCCGTCGCTGAAATGAAAGAAACGCTTACACCACCATTCAGGAAGAAAAAATGAGGACCAAATTTTCAGGAGCATGGGCAACCTTTGAGTATCTGGATGATGCTTGTGCGGCCATCAAAGAATTGAAAAACGAAGGATTCGATCAAATAACCACGCATACGCCATGCCCAAGACACGAAATCGATCATGCCCTGGGTAATCCGCAAAGCCGGGTCCCTTTTGCGACTCTGGCCGGAGCCTTTCTCGGGTTTGGCCTGGCCGTGCTGATCATGACCAAGATGGCGCTCGACTGGATTCTGCCGGTCTCCGGCAAGCCCATTGTTTCCGTGCCGCCCATGGGACCCATTGCCTTTGAACTTTCGGTGCTTATGTCTATCTATTTTACAATGGGGGCCATGTTTCTGATGGTCGTGCGAGACACCTGGAAGCATCCTGTTCCCAAAAGTCGCAAATACAAGGATTACGACAGATTTATGCGTGACCGTTTTGGCGTTGTGGTCGCCTGCGGGGACCACGATTTGGAGAAGATCGAAATTATTTTAAAAAAGCACCAGGCAGAGGAGATCAATCTTGAGAGTTAGAATCCTGCTGATGGCCGGCGCCATGCTGCTGGTCCTGTTCGTCGCGGCCAATCTCTCGGCAAAATCGACATTGTTTAACTTGATTACAGACATGTTTAATCAGATCAGTCTCAAACCCCAGGAAAAGGGAAGTATGAACGCGTTTGTGGTCGGCGCCGTCGCGGTCGACGGCAGCGAGATCGAGGATCCGAACGATCGCTTCAGTCGAATTATCAAGGATGTCATCTCCAAAACGGCAACGATCAATCCCACAAAACCGGATGAGACATCTCTTGCCGACGGGAAGCTGAAATTCGACACATTTTGCGCCGTCTGTCACGGGACAAACCGGGAAATCAATGCAGAGGGCTTCGCCAAGACCAAAGTCAATGAACTGGGAATGATTGCGCCTGCCGTTATCACACTGACCCCATTTTTCAGTGACGGTTATATTTATCATAAGGCCAAATACGGAGGCCCGGTGATGCCCGCAATGGGATATGCCGTGGCCGCTCGGGAAAGATGGAATATTGTCAATTACATTCGTGAATTGGAGAAGCAGGAATGAGCAGAGACAATGAAATGAAAGCCCTGCTGGAACAGACGCGTTTTCGCATTAGCGATCGGCTGCAAAAACTTCTGCTGTCTTTTGTCGTTATCGGTGTTATCGGCTTTTTGGCCGGGCTGATCGGCAACAGGTCCTACTTGGCCTGGCAGGCGCTTCTCGTCAATACCCTGTTTTTCGGCGGGATCGCACTAGGCGGTCTGGCTTTTTCCGTAATTTTTACCATCACCAATGCAAAATGGGGCCGACCGATCAAGCGCCTGGCAGAGGCATTGAGTGCTTTTATGCCCATCGGTGCGCTTCTGCTCTGCCTGCTTTTTTTCGGCGCGGACCATTTTTTTGAATGGATGGATCATGACAAAGTGATTCATACCAAGGCGGGGTGGTTGAACTTTCCATTTTTTATCATCCGGAATGTGGTTTTTTTGGGATTATTCGTGGTCGCCGGCACTTATTATCTCAAAACCGTGATCAGGCCGGATATCGGACTGGCCGGGAAACTTAGCGATTTCGGAAATGCCTTTGCCGACCGGTTGGTTAAAAATTACGGCGCGCAAGAGGAGGAGGAAGTCGTAGCGCAAAAAAGGGCCAAAACGCTTGCTCCCATATTGGCGCTGCTGTTTTTCTTGCTCTGCACGCTCTTGGCGTTTGACTGGATGATGTCCATCGACCAGGAGTGGTTCAGCACCATGTTCGGCGCCCAATACGCGGTAGCAAACCTGATTGGAGCCGCCGCCGCCTTGTTGATTGTGGCCGGAATTGCCCGTAAAGATTTTCAATTGGATGAGTACATCACCATCGACCGTTATCACGATCTGGCGAAACTGACGTTTGCGGTTTGTGCCTTGTGGACCTATCTGATCTTCTCGCAGATTCTGGTCATCTGGTATGGAGACCTTCCCGAAGAAACTCCTTACCTGGTCCTCAGAATGCACTCTGTGGAATGGGGTGGGATGTTCCGGGTTCTTTTTGTCTTGATGTTTATTATTCCATTTTTCGGGCTGATGAGCCGCACCGCCTGCAATTCCATCTGGTTTTCACGACTGATTGCCGTGGATGTCCTTGTGGGGGTCTGGTTGGAAAAATATTTCTTGATTGTACCCTCCATCCAGGAGAATAACGCGCGCGCAGGTTTAATAGATGCAAGCAGCGGACTTCCGGGTTTTTCCCCGAATTTTTATGATGTCTCGATTACGCTGGGCGTATTGGGTATTTTTTTGTTGAGCGGTTTCTGGTTTCTGCAACGGGTGCCGGCGGTTCCGATTTCGGACCCGCTTTTTTTCAGAAAGCCAAGCGACCCATAACAAATAAATCACAATAACCAAAAAACAAATAACAAACAAATCCCAATGACCGAAATTCAAAATTCTAAACAAAAAAAACCAAGCTTCAAATGTTCAAGCACCCGTCGAGAGCCTCTAGGTCGAACGATTGGAATTTGTGGTTTGGAAATTATTTGTAATTTGGCGCTTGTCATTTGTGATTTCCCCGATAATTCGGGATTTCCGCTTTCAGCCGTCGTAGCCCCGGGCAACTATGGCGAAGTCGGCTTGCTACAACCGGCTTGTCCGGGTTAGGAGATAATGTGGATCTATTAAATATAGTTTTCCCCCAGGGATTTCAAATATTCACTTTGATCGCATGGGCAGTTTGTATTTTACTTTTGTCTTTGCCGGGGCTGTGGGGGGCGGTGTTTACATTTTCTTTGCTGGGTCACCTGAGCCAGTTTGTTTTTAAAAAATCGTCGTTGCGCGTTGAACGGGAGTAGATTTGGGGTTTTGAAGTTGAACCGATAGATAGATGGGGGTGTTTTATTTATTTAATTTCTTTAAAGAGAGGAAAGGAGGATCAGATGTTAGACAAATTGAAAAAGGCGTTCCAGCTCGTTCTTATCAGCCTGATCGTTTTGGGATTTTGCGCAACGGTAAATGCGCAATCCCAGCTGGATCAGGTCATGAAGGCAAGAGGGCTCTCCCAGCAGGACATGCTGGCCGCAGCCAAAACTTACACGCCTACCGGAAAAATGGATGAGTATTATGTCTTCTCTTCCGGGGGGCAATCCGGACATGTGATTGCTTATGGCGTGCCCTCCATGAAACTTCTGAAATATATTTCGGTTTTCAGTCCAGAGCCCTGGCAGGGATATGGCTACGGCGATGTTGAAAGTATGAAAATCCTCGACCAGGGCCGCATGAGGGGGCGGAAAATAACCTGGGGAGATACCCATCATCCGGCACTATCCGAAACCAATGGCGAGTACGACGGCAAATACCTCTTTATCAATGATAAGGCCAATCCGCGTGTGGCGGTCATCGACCTCATGACCTTCAGTACGATTCAGATTGTGCCCAATCCGATTATGAAGTCGGAACATGGTTCGACGTTTGTGACGCCCAATACGGAGTATGTTCTGCAGGCCACCCAGTACCCGGCGCCTTTTACCAATGATTACGTGCCGCTGGAACAATTCAATGAAAAATACCGCGGCGCCATGACCATGTGGAAATTCGACATGAAGAAAGGGAAAGTCATCGTCGCGGACTCTTTTTCAGTCGAATTGCCGCCTTACTGCCAGGACCTGACAGATGCCGGTAAAAGAGTCAGTGAAGGTTGGGTCTTCACCAATTCCTTCAATTCAGAACGCTATGTGGGTGGTTTTGGAAAGGGCAACACCAAGTTAAAAGACAGACTACCGCATGAAGCCGGAATGTCATCCAAGGACACCGACTACCTGCACATGATCAATCTGAAAGTCGCCGAGAAGCTTTTCAAGGAAGGGAAAAGCACCAAGATCAACGGTCATCCGGTGATCTCAATGAAGACCATGGTTGCCAACAATGCCCTGTTCCTGATTCCGGAGCCCAAAAGTCCGCATGGGGTGATGATTGATCCTTCCGGGCAGTATCTGACGGTATCCGGAAAACTGGATACGCATGTATCCGTGTACGATTTCAAAAAGATGATCAAACTGATCGAAAGCAAGACCTTCGACGGCAAAGACCCGTACGATATCCCAATTCTCAGCATGAAAGAGTCATTACACGGACAGGTGGAATTGGGTCTGGGACCGTTGCATACCCAATATGATAAGGAAAAAGGGATTGCCTATACCTCTTTGTTTGTGGATTCGGCTATCGCCAAATGGGACTACCTGAATTTGAAACTGCTCGAAAAGATCGCCATCCATTACAATGTGGGGCATTTGGTCACGGCTGAAGGCGATACGGTTTCGCCTGATGGAAAATACATGATTTCTCTTAATAAACTATCAATTGATCGGTTTCTTCCGGTAGGACCACTGCATCCTCAGAACCATCAATTGATCGATATTTCAGCGGGTCGGCCCATGCAGATGCTTTATGATATGCCGTTTCCCCTGGGAGAACCCCACTACGCGGTCATGATCAAGGCCGACAAAATAAAACCGATCAAACGCTTTAAGCAAAAATGGTTTAAACATCGTGTGAAGCCGGGCAGGGAAAAGGTAGTTAGGGAAGGAAATAAGGTTACCATTAATTCAACGCTGATCCGGAGTCATTATAGCCCTGAAATAATAGAAGTGAAAGTCGGTGATGAAATCACCTGGCACCTGACCAACCTGGAAAGAGCACAGGATGAAACCCATGGATTTTCCATTGACCTCTACAATATTCACGGCAGCCTGGAACCCGGCGAAACCAACACCTTCAAGTTTAAGGCCGACAAGGAGGGTGTTTTTCCGTTCTATTGTACTGAATTTTGTTCCGCCCTGCATTTGGAAATGATGGGGTATCTGCTTGTCAAACCGTAGTTCTCATCAAATCGTTTTTTGTTAAACTGGAATTATTCACTCTCTGAGGGATTTCATGTTTAACCTACTAAAAAAGGGGGATGACTCATGAAAACAAATATTGTGAAACTGATCTCTTCACTTTTTGCGCTGGTCGCGGTCCTGTGCCTGGCCGGGAACGTAACTGCCGGGGAGAATTATAAGCTGAATTATCAGGCAAAAGTGAAACAAAACGACGGCACCATCGCCATTATTGCCGGCGTGATAAACTATGTGTGTCCCAAACTGGTTCCCGCTTCCGCCAAGGTTTGCAATTCTGATGACCCTGTGGGATCTGCGGTGGGAGTGCAAAAATATATGGAACAAAACTGGGACAAAGAGGAGGACGATATCGAGGATGCCAAAATGCCGGAGCTGTTGAACAAGACAGCCGCTCTGCAATTCTGGGATGCGGTGGAACAGTTTAAATTTCATTTTCCATATCGCGAAAAAGCTAAAAAAGCCGCTGCGCAAGGCAATTGGCACGATGCCCTCCTCAATGAGGAAATGGCCTGGCAGTATCTGGTCAAATGCGCCAGCCGCGGGATATTTGCCAAGAAAATTGTGGATGGTGAATAAAGAGCGGTGAACTCAAAACCTGTGAACGAGTACATAATCTGAATCCCCTGATTGTGATGGAAGCCATATCCTGTCACAATCGGGGGGAATAAAAGCAAGGTAAATCATGAAAACATTTCTCCTTTTAGCGGCTGCGCTTTTATTGCTCGGAGGATTTTTGCCGACGGCAAGCCTTTTCGCGGAAGATGGGGCTCTGTTATTCAAAAAACTGACTTGTAATACCTGCCACGGTCCCGAGGGGAAAGGCATGGTACGCACCGAAACAAAGGAAAAGTATTATCTGAAAAAGAAAAAAATGTACCGAGAGATGGTAAAGGAGGGAATGCCCGTTGCTACAGTCAAGAAATTAATACCCCTGTACAAGAAACAATTCAGTGATAAAGGGAAATTCATCCAGGCCATTGAAGAACTTATAGGAAAAGCCGATACCGAAAAGTACAAAGAGATCATCATTAAAATTGGCGGAAGGATCTATTGGCGCAAAGGAGATCTTATCAAAGGGTTTGAAGATTATCCCAGGCATGCCGGAAACAAAAAAATATATCTTTTTCGTCAGATGAAAGACATATTAGACGGCAAAAGAACAAACGGCAACTCGGATGCGATGAGAGGCATAAGGCCTTACATCAAAAATAACAAAATTACAGATGATGATTTCAGGAGCATTGCCGAATATCTTTCTAATGTTAAGGATTGAGGGTTTCGTAATACCTGAATTTTGCACGTATTCTTACCAATGGATAATTTAAGCCCAAAAAAATATTAAAAAAAGACGTTTTTACAAACTATCAATAAGGAGATACAAGCTTTGAATCATAATATTCTGGTCAAATCCGGCAAGACCCTGATCACAGCGATTTTAGCACTTTTTTTGATTGTCCTTTCAATTTACGCCGCCGAGGGAGAAAAACCCATGAGCGCCGAGGAGATGAGAAAGGCAGCTGCCGCCAAAGCCGCTGCGCTTGCTAAGCCTCCTCCCGGTGGTAAGTGGAAAGCCACCGCCG
>CAZHAH010000210.1:0-9386 GCA_964530095.1 uncultured Desulfobacteraceae bacterium
TCCCGCGTCCCACATCCGTCAATGTCCCGACAATATTGCGAACCATAAATTTGAGAAAACCGTCGGCTTCGATGACAAAGTCAAGGTAGTCTCCTTCATTTTGAAAGAGTTCGGCCTTAAAAATGTGTCGCCTGCTATTCGACCTGGGGCTGCCCGTTCCTTCAAAGGCTTTAAAATCGTGACTGCCGAGGATATGTGTCACTGCCGTTCGCATGGCACTCGGATCAAGCTTTTGGGGAATAAACCAGACATACTGCCGGCCGATAGCTTCCGGCAGGGGATTGTTCAGGATGCGATAGCGGTAGGTTTTGCTTTTTACATCATAGCGGGCATGGAAGTTTTCATTCGCTTGCACACAGGATTTAACCACAATGTCTTTTTCAAGCAGGCTGTTGAGGCCATTGCGGAAGGCTTGCGGTGGAATCCGGGTTTCCGCTTTGAAATGGGCCGCCTGCGCCAGGGCATGCACGCCGGCATCCGTCCGCCCCGATCCGATCAGGGTGACGGGATCGCCGATCATGGTCGATAAGGCGTTTTCGATTTCTCCCTGAATCGTGCGCAGGTCTTTCTGCCGCTGCCAGCCGTGATACGCCGTTCCGTCATATTCAACAATCAGCTTGAAGTTTTTGTTCATTTATTATCCTTCAGACATGGGGCAGACGCTTAAGGGGATTTGATACGGGTAAACTTTGAACTAAAAGGATTCAGGGTGTTGTCAAATCTCGGATACACGCTTAACCGAAAGAGGTTGATTTAGAAATACTGCACGGTTGATGTGACTCCACTGGCGGTCCCGAGACTGCCCGGGTTGTTTTTCAGGTCCACATCGAAGTGGATTTTGGATTCACCTTCAACATCGGTTTTTTTCGCCACAATCCCTCCAAAAACCTGCGCATCATCCTTAATTTTTACCTTCCCCTTGGGATGGTGGATGACGCCGTAAAACAGGGCATCGTCTTTGATCTCAATGTCTTCATTTTTTGTCTGGTAGATAACGAAATCTCTCGGCGCCGAAGAGCTTACCTGAAAGTCATCTTCAAATTTTATTTCATCTTTGGCGTAAATGGTCAAAGTAGAGTTGGCCAGTATCGTTATCTGAGCATCGTCCTTAAATTTCATTTCGTCAGTGACGTGGATGGTGACGTCTCCGGAAATGGTTAGGATCGCATCATCCTCGATTTCGATTTCGTCGGCACGATACGTTCCGGTGGTCAGTGTTTGTGTGTCGCTGTCCTCCAACTCGATGTCACCGAGGCTGGTGCCGCCTGAAGGAAATGATTCTGCTGTTATGGTTACGCCGGCGTTCGTGGTGAGGGTGCCCGTATAGGTTGCGTCATCCTCCTGTTCGATGCTGGATTTGTTGGTCCCGATGTCACCATTTGAATGATCCTGGGATCCATGCGAATATGAACCCACGGTTGAGTCGTAGCTGTCAATTACCGCGTCGTCCTTTAGTTTTGTTTTATCTTTCGTAAAGAGGGCATAATTGAAAATCGGATTGAATGCGTGATTCATTTTGTAAGTAAGCGATGCGGTTGAGCTGGAAGACACCGCCCCGGGTGTCGCACCTGACGATTGCACGAGGGTATAATTGGAATTAGAGGTGTCGATGGAAATCGTAAAGGAACCGCTGTTGCCCAAGGTGAACGTTTTGCCATGGATCTGATCAATATTAGTGGTTACACTGCCTTCGATATCCGACTGCACGAGGGGTTTGGCATATCGGGCGCCTGATTCGGCCAGATAATAAGCCTTGTTTTGATTATTTGCGTAAAGCTCGCTGTAAGTTGCGGATGTCTTCAAATTCAGCACGCCTGCCGTTAAGGTGGAGAGCAGGACAATCGTAGAGACGATGACAATCAAGACCGATCCGCGCTGATTGATGTTCAGATTAGTTTTTTTAGAAAATAATCTCAACTTCATCATCTTGGATAATAACATGCGTATGTAATTCTGCTTTCCAATCATGATGCATTCCTTGATTAATTTTGTTTGCAGTTGAGCATGGTGTTTTATGATCTTAGGCATATTCTAAAGAATTCAATGGTATTAAACAATCGGTAGGAGGCACTAATTTTTCCGTATTTATTATCAGATAAAGCATTAGAAGGAAGTATTAGAAACCACAAACCAAATCGTATTTTCTTATGCAAGTGTTAAAACTCGCCGAAGGCGATGCGGTATGCAGCTTTTCGCCACCCGAAAAGGTGCATTGCTCTAAATGAATCTCTGCGTTCTTTGCGGCTCTGCGGTGAATCTTTTTCATAAAATCATTTAGGCTCACAGATTTCTGGGCGCAACACGAACGGTAAATGCGGATGCGATATCGTTTGCCCCCGTGAGTGTGAGTGTAACTTCGATCACTTTGGTTGACGACGACCAGCTTGCATCGGATGTGCTCGAATAAGTATCATAGTATGCCAATGCGAAGGAACTGACATTATCGGTCAGGGTATCACCGGCTACGCCATCTGTGGTGTCATCATCGAACACAATCGGATCTGCGGAACTTCCAGCCCATGAGATCTGTCGCGTTCCCAATACGCCTGCCTTGTAGGAATCAAAGTTTATGGATGTGGCGCTTCCGGAGTTGACCGCACTGATAACAGCAAGTTCCTTCATCAGCCGGGTCAGGGCCACCTGGCCCTTCTGCGCTGTTTCGGCATTATCCTTGGCGAAATAAAATTTCTGGGTTACCAAAACGATTCCCATACCGGCTACAGCGGTTATGATACCCACAAGGATCAGGGAGACAATTATTTCGATGAGGGTGAAGCCCTTCTGATTCAAAGCGCTTTTGTTGTTTGTGTTCATAAGCTCAGGGATACCTCAGGGTATCCATTATTTAAAAGATAGTTATCACTTTCTCTAAATTAATGGAGCGCAGCGACTTCCTCCAATCGACAATCATCAATCGTCAATAATCAATCCATCTCCGGCTTGTCCGGGTTAGGAAGAGCTAAACAGTGTCGTTATCGTTTCACTTAAATCATTTTGAATGGTTACCTTGAGGGTGTCTTCCGGATCACCACCGGAAAGCGCCGCCTCCTGCCAGTTCCCGGAGACCGAAACAAATTTGATAAAATCATTTTCGACGACCGTATAGCTTCCGTAGTCATTGTTCTGTGCCGCACCTGCGGTGCCGATTTTTTCTTTTAAAGCGGTCAGGATAGGTGTCTCGGTCCATATGGCGCCGTTATCGGTGATAAGCTTGTTGCCGCCTGCATCAGTCGGCCAACCGGAGTCGGTCCAATCCGGTTCGGTCCCACCCGTTGTCCCGGCCTGCGAACATTTATAAAAATAATTGTTTTTAGTCGTTGGAGCCACATAAGTATTAAGCGCATAGGCGGTAGATGCCTGCCAAATTGCCCCGGTATTAAAATCAGCCGTTATGTTTTCCATAATCTGCTCAAAACTGGATGCAGTCTGCAGGCGGTTAACAGGCACGGGACTTTCGGCAATATTGGTGCCAAAGTATTGCACAATCATCGCCCCCAGTACGGCCGAGATCACTAGGGTTACGATAATTTCCAGGAGCGTGAATCCTTTTTTGTTGGGGTTTGAAATGGGTATCATGGGATAAAACCAGTATTTTTAGTTACCGTAATTGTGCGCGATGTTCCGCCGGCGGAGAGGGTGATCGTGTTATTCGAAGTGCCCGGGCTGCCCCAGTCATCGATGGTAACGGTAGTGTCGCCGGAGGTTTTGGACACACCGCTCTCAAAAGTATGTGTGGCGGAATTCTCATTTGGAAGAAAAAAAGAGGTATCGGTGCCGTCCTCCTGAAGCGTGTATGAACCCGATTCAAACCGGATCCCCCAGGTATCGGTATCGCTCATGGCCCTGAGCTGGGCATAGCGCAGATGGACCTTTAGCGTTTCCACTTCGGTCGCCAGATTATAAGTGCTGGTTGGCGTGGTTTGAGAAACCACGACGGCAACCACGATGCCAATGATGATCAGAACCGCGATAATCTCGACCATTGTCAGACCGGAATTATTTTTGGGACCCATGTTATGCTCTTTATCCGTCTTCAAAATAGCCTCTGCGGTGTTTCAAGCGCATTGAGATTGACAACCAAGGTCGACTTTGCCAAATTGATCACAATGGGTTTCAAAAGTCACTTAATATCAAATTAGCGGGGAATTGTAAATATGAAGGCGACAATCTGCAAAGGATTTAAGGCGGGTGGGGTAACGGCCGGGCTCAAGCCGACCGGCGAAAAGGATCTGGGGCTCATTTTTTCAGAGGTGCCTGCCAACGTAGCGGGGGTCTTTACGCGCAACAAAATCAAAGCGGCACCGGTTCTACTCGATATGGAACGCTTAAAATCGGGGGTCTGCCAGGCCGTCATCGTTAACAGCAAAAATGCCAATTGCTGCACCGGAGAACAGGGGATGCGCGATGCTGAAAAAATGACCCGGGAGGCGGCCGGGGCACTCGGGATTTCTGAAAATCTTGTGCTTGCGGCTTCCACCGGTGTGATCGGTGAGCCGCTTCCCATCGATAAAATCACCAGGGCCGTTCCGGAATTGGCCCGATCTTTGAAAGCGGAAGGATTTTTGGATTTGGCCCGGGCTATAATGACGACCGATACCGTGCCCAAGTGGGTGACCGCAGAAGGGGATATCGACGGCAACTCTTTTTGTGTCACCGGGGTTGCCAAGGGGTCCGGGATGATCCGGCCCGACATGGCCACGCTGCTCTGTTTTTTGTGCACGGATGTCAAAGCCGAACCCCCGGTACTGGACGAGCTTTTGCGTGATGCGGTGGATCGATCCTTAAACCGCATCACCATCGATGGCGATACCAGCACCAACGACACCGCGCTGCTCATGGCCAACGGCATGTCCGGGGTTGCCATTATAAGCAATGCGCATAAAGCTACATTTCAGGCGGTGCTGGACGATGTGCTCCTGCAACTGGCCAAATTGCTCGTAAAAGACGGTGAAGGGGCCACCAAGCTGGTGGAGGTCATGGTGCGCGGCGCCTTATCCGATGATGATGCCTCTCAAGTGGTTGATACCATCGCCCATTCTCCTCTCGTTAAAGCAGCCCTTTTTGGTGAAGATGCCAATTGGGGACGAATCCTGGCAGCAACCGGGCGGGCCAAAGTGCCGGTGGAGCCGAATAGAATCGATGTTTTTTTTAATGATGTGATGATGGTTAAAAACGGTGTCGGTTGCGGAAACGAAGCCGAAGCCCGCGCAACCGAAGTCCTCAAAGAGGCGGAATTTTCCATATTGATTGATTTGAATCTAGGAACGGGCAAGGCTTCCATGTTTACGTGTGATTTTTCAATTGATTATGTCAAGATCAATGCTGACTACAGATCTTAGCTCGGATCATTAGTATCCAACAGAATTTATTAGCCGCAGACATACGCAGACACTCATGACATTCTGCCTGGGCGACCTTGCCCAGGCAGAAAAAACATGCCCTTCGGGCAATTAATGTTTCAAATTTTCGCGAAGCGATGATATTTTTGCCTCCGCAGGTCGCGGAGGCAAACGTCTGTGACAGTCTGTGTGGGTCGAGTGACCCTGAGTTCGTCGAAGGGGAACGGGTGGTTCTATTTTTTAGCATATAGTCATGTCGATAATGCGTCTGCAAAAATTTCTCTCGGCCGCCGGGGTCTGCTCCCGACGTCGGGGTGAAGCATACATCAGGGAGGGTTTGGTCAAAGTAAATGGGGTGGTGGTCACCGCACTGGGCACCCAGGTTGATTCTACACAGGATCGGGTTGAATTTCAGGGCAAACCGGTTAAGCTTAGCGCCCCTCAAGTGTATATTGCGCTAAACAAGCCCAAAGACTATGTGACCAGCTGCAAACAGGAACGGCAAAAAATTGTTCTCGATCTGATCAATCTTCCGCAACGCATCTACCCCATCGGGCGGCTTGATAAAGACTCCACCGGTCTTATCCTCCTCACAAATGACGGAGAACTCCACCATCGTCTTTCGCATCCATCCTTTAATCATGAAAGAGAATACGATGTAACGGCCCTATCCCCGATTTCCAACGGCGCCCTGCGCAAAATGGAAAAGGGCCTCATGCTGAAGGGGTCCAAAACACGACCGGCCAAAGTCAAAAGAATTTCCCCCAAGCGTTTCCGAATCGTGCTGCAGGAGGGTCGTAACCGGCAAATCCGGCGCATGGTGCAGAAGGTTGGCAGCCAAGTGGAAGAACTGAGAAGGATCCGCGTCGCAAATATCAAACTGGGGCGGTTAAAAGAAGGCTCCTGGCGCCACCTCACCGAAAAAGAAATACGCGAGCTGCAAGCATTAACCCAATAGCACTACGATCACTTCAGAGTTCACTATAGCTGATTAAAATAGCAGAAATTTCAAATCACAAATCTCAAATAACAAACAAATCCCAATGACCAAAACCTTAAATAACAAACCCGCATGCAACAAACACTGGCGTCTATGATTTGAGTTCGTGTCCATCCAGAAATAGTAGATTTTGGTTCCCCGATGAAAAGCTCGGGATCTTCGACACGACGAGGCCGCAACTGTTTTGCAGCCGCAGACGTAGTAAGTCTACGTTGAGGATTGCAAAAATGCGAGAACGCTGTCATGGGCCGAAAGATGCTATTTATGGATGGGCAGGCGCCACCCCAACCGCTTCGGCATTAATAATACTGGGTGCTGCCTTGGGCGGGTTATCCCCCAAAAAGGGGGTGATATCCGGATTCTGCCAGGCCGGGTATCCGCTTAGGATTCCAGCCACATTGGCAGCGGCCAGGGTGGCCATACCTTCGCGCGTCCATTTGGTTGCCGATGCAATATGCGGTACGATAACCACATTTTCCAGATCGACCAACCCGGGCTTTAGGTCGGGTTCCTCTTCGAATACGTCAAGCCCGGCCCTGAAATCGGGGTGGCTGCGACAATGAGCCACAAGGGCGGCCTCATCGACGACGGGACCGCGGCTGGTATTGATCAGGATCGCATTCTCTTTCATCTGCGCCAGGCTTTCGGCATTGATGAGATGGTGAGTGGAATCATCCAGCACGGTGTGAACACTGACACAGTCGGCCTCGCGCAGTAGTTCTTCAACCGTTTCGGCACGCCGGCAGGTAACCGGTCCCATTCCGACGGATTCAAGAAATTGCCCGTAGCGGGCGATATAGTCTTCCAGGGTTTTGTTTTGATGAATGTCGTAATAGATAATGTTCATTTTGTGACCTTCGGCCATCATGCGCGCATACGCCTCTCCGATCCGGCCGGCACCGATAACCCCCACCGTCTTTTGCCACAGCAGATCTCCCATAAAAAGGGACGGCAGCCATCCCTTGTATCGGCCGGCACGGATATAACGTTCGGCTTCCCCCACGCGTCTTGCCGCTGCAAAGGTCAACGCCACCGCCATTTGAGCCGTGGTTTCGGTCAATACGCCCGGCGTGTTGCCGACCGGGATTCCCTGCCGGGAAGCGGCCTCCACATCGACGTTGTTAAACCCGACCGCATAATTGCTGTAAGCATAACCTCCGGCTGACTTGAGCGCCGAAAAGAGTTCTTCGCCCCAATTCTCGGTCAACTGCCCGATGACGCCGTCACAGCGCGCCCCCATGGCCGCTTTGATTTCGTCAATTTCCAACACCCGGGTTGAGGTATTGATTTCGACCCTGCAATCGGCCCGGGTCAAAATCTCCAGCCAACTTCGGCCCGGGAGCTCTTTGGTCACGATGACGCGTTTGTTGCCGTCAGGGTTGTAGATCTTCCATTCTTTAGTCGTCATGATATTTGTTCTCCTTTGAGCCAATTTCCGATTTTGCGTTGACATTATATATGGTTTAGGTCATCATGACTATATTCTTATCAAGGAGCAAAATCATGAATGATGAAACTGTCAATGTGGCAGAGGCCAAGAAACACCTTTCCGAACTTCTTGGTCGTGTGGCCTATGGGAAGCAACATATCCTTATCACTAAGCGGGGAAAGCCTATGGCCCGCTTAGTCCCGGCAGAAAGCAATGTTCGGCATTTGAGTAACGTCCAGGGGTGGCTGAAGGATAATGATCCGTTTTTTACCGCCCTTGAGCGTATTATAAGCGATCGATCGAAGCACATTCCACGCGCCTTACAATAGGATAATCGTAACTTACCACGCCCAATCAGCGCTGGGTAAAAGTGAATCGAGTTCAGGGTTCAACCCCATTGATCCTTAAACTTGATTAACCAGGGTGTCCCAAACGGGCATAACTTTTTAACATCAACGCGACGAAAATAATAGCTGACTGTGACACATGTATTTGTTGGATACAAATATTTTAAGCGAGCTTATCAAAAAGAAACCTGATCAGAACCTCATGTCCCAACTCCGAACAAAGGCATCACACGAGCTGTTCACTTTAAGTATCTGTGTCTTGGAATTGCGCTTTGGCAGCCGGCTTCGAGACGATTTTGAAGATTTCTGGAGCCACTTAAATAGAGAAATCATTTCCAGGATCAATATTATCCCATTCGGCGAAAAAGAAGCCATTATTGCGGGCGATATCCTGGCAAAACTGAAAAAAAGCGGGAAAATCATCGGCATTGAAGATATTCTTATCGCCGCTTCCGCAATGGCGAATCAATTTACTGTGGCAACTGGGAACATTCGCCATTTTTCGCGAGTAAAAGGTCTAATTTGTGAGAACTGGTTTGAAGTTGTTTGACCTGTAAGATCCTTATTTCATACTAATCTTTCGCCCAATCTCTCTTGAAAATCTATTGATAAAGTGCATATTCCGCTCGATTCGCCCTCACTTTTCTAAAATTTAATGTTTGATGAGCTTGTTAAAAGTCCTTTCACCGGTCATTGCGAGGAGCGAAGCGACGCGGCAATCTAATTATTACAATCAGTTATAAACAACGAGATTGCTTCGCCGTGCTCGCAATGACCCAGACACATAGTGCATTTTTTTTAAAGCCGTAAGGCGCAACCATCAGCGCTATCCAAAAGCCCTTGTTTTTACTGGCGCTGCAGTTTGTTCTGCATTGGATGCGGGGCGGGAATAACAAAAATGAGATTTGTATTCATATGTTCAATTGCCGGTTTAATAGAGGGGGTAACTACAATCGTTTCAGAATAACCACATACCGGCTGGTTACACCGAGTATTTTTTTCTTTTGCATGGCCGACACGACATTGGCTTTAAAACGCTCTGAAGAGAGCGGTGCCTGAATAATATGGGTTTCCTGCCAGCCGTTTTGATTCAGAATCCGAAGGTAATCACCGATCAGGATCGAATTCTCCCGGGTTTCATTCCTGGCAGGGGTGTTTTGGAAATCGCGCCAGTCGGCATTGATGAAGGCCATCCGGGTACTTTTCTTGGCGTTTAGATGTAGCAGCGCAAAAAAGTTTTCCAGAAATTCCAGATATTTTTCTTTTGATAG
>CAZHAH010000211.1:0-9368 GCA_964530095.1 uncultured Desulfobacteraceae bacterium
GTCCCCCCACACCCCCCGTTTCTTTTTATTTTATTTTTTTTAATCATACAAGGTTTTACGATCAAAGAGCCATGTTTCGACAAAGCACCCGGGTCGTATACGTTCGCGTAATTGTCTGATCACGCCCGGCGGATCCCTGAACGGTCATCACGATTTCAATGCTGCAAATATCTGCCAACGTGGTCGTTGTTGCGCTGTTCACATCAAGGTACGCAAAGGTCAGATCGGTTACATCTTCCATTAAGACCCGAATATCTTCATTCGCGCCGTCTTCATATAAAATTTGATTAAGCCGGTTGTTAGCGGAATCGTATGAATAGGCGACGCTTTCATCGTCCGATTCATCGATGGTCCCGTTTAGGTTTCGATCCGAAGTAACCCGAATTTTTACTATATCAGCAACCTCTATCCCCGCATCTGCGCTCCCAAGCGGATCAAGTCCTGCCATCCGCAGGTCATGCAACATGAAATCAAGCCCGGAACGGACATTTTGTTGTACCTCGGCGGTCACTTCCTGAGTGGTGTACGATCGGCCTAAAGATACAAACAGACTAACAACCGGGGCGATAACGAGCAGCGAAAGTCCCATCGCGATCATTAATTCAATCAACGTAAAGCCTGTTTGCTTCATACTGATCTGGTTCTGTCCCCGCCTTATTTTTAAATATATTAAGAATGGCTCAATCATATCCCGTCTCCTCGTGAAATCGCAGTAAGAATCACGCTGCGATTAACACCCCCCTTGTTCCATTGAACCGCTATTTCAATTTGTCTGCTTGAGCTTCCACCCAACGGATTTGAAATAATCCACGAGCGGTCAAAAATACCTCCCGATTCACCATAATGATCGATATTCGTCTCAGAGCCATCAGTCAGCGCGGCAATATCATCGGTGCTTTTAAGCGATTCCATCTTTTCCTGAGCAAGCATGGTGGCCTGTGTTATTAGATTTCCGAGGCCATTATTATGCACAGCTGATATCTGTAATGAAGCAACCCCCAAAACTCCGATTGCCAAAATGGCCATTACGATTAGAATCTCAATTAAGGTAAAACCTTTTGTGTCGGCTAGTATATGTTTGTCGGATTCCATACCACCCTTTTGATTGGCCAAAATGCTGTTTCCTCCATTTTTGGTTGGTTAGACCAATGTATTAAGCAAAGGACATGCCAGAATGCCACATTTTTATAACCTCTTGAAATAGCTTCTGTTTTTAATATTAATAAAATTGTTTGAAAATAATCTCACAACCCAGATTGTATTTATGGCGCGTTTGATCACGTAGCAATCCTGTATCACTCCAATTTATTGTTATTACCAGGAAAGTTGTGACTACTACTACAGTTGTGGGCTATGGTTTAGCGGTTTGATCGTGGAAGGAAATAACGACTACGCTAACATTATGAATCCTTACTTTTAAGGCGCCTGCTTATTGCCTGCTGTGAGATTCCTAACATTTTGGCGGCAACGGTCTGATTACCCTTGGTTCTTTTCATGGCCTCCTCCACAAGCAAATGGGTCGTCTCCCGGATGCTTGGCAGCTCTTGGCATGATGCAAAGAGGAACGCCTTTTCAACTTCTGGCGCTGAAGGTGGATGTTGCGGTTGGGAAATATTTGTAAATGCTTTTAAAGACAAGCCTTTGGATGTACTCCGGCTTACCGCGTCGAACACCATCGATTGCAATTCTCTGATATTCCCCGGAAATCGGTATGTGCTAAGGAATACTTCCAATTCTCGCGGAAGTTTTGGTTTTTCTTTGTTAAGCGCTTTGGCCGAAACGCCTAAAAAATGATGCAGCAGAACATTTATATCCCCTCGTCGCTCACGCAGCGGGGGGATATGAACATGATGGGTTCGAATCCTGAAGTTAAGATCTTCTCTGAAACTACCTGCCCTTTGAAACGTCCAAAGATCCTTATTGGTTGTCGAAATAACGCGCGCATTCGCTCTTTTGGGTTTATCCTGCCCCAAAGGCATATACTCGGCTTCTTGAAGGACTCGTAACAATTTTACCTGTGAGCTCGCATGCAGATCACCAATCTCATCCAATAGGAGCGTACCGCCGGCAGCTTTTTCAATTAACCCGCGGCGAGCCGTTACAGCACCTGTAAATGCACCTTTGACATGGCCAAAAAAAGTGTCCGAAAAAATATTTTCATCTAGCCCGGACACATTGACCGGAACAAATTCACCTTTGAGGCCGCTCAGTTTATGGATGGTCCTTGCGATCAATTCCTTGCCCACACCAGTCTCACCGGTTACTAAAACCGGCTGAAGCGTTGAGGCAATGTGTTCCACGTATTTAAAAATTGATACCATTTTTTTATCGGTTGTAATGATATCCGTAAACGCCTCGGGGTGATCTAAACGGGTATGTATTTCGTCATTAGAATGGGTCAACGAGTGCCTGGCCAAAAGAATTTTAGACTCTAACGCTTTTACTTTCTGATGTAATTCGTCATAGGATGGTTTTGGCGTCATTATTAAACTCCCGCATAATTAAAAAAGCTGTTGTTTTGCTGAAATCACTTTATTTAGTGTCCGCCCACGTCTAAATGATGGCACTCTAAAGTGTCCAATTCAGAAATGTGGATTTTTTGTGTTGGACAAGGCCGCACAAGGGTTTGAGGTGAGGCGTACTCAGTGTACGTCGCAACCGGACACCCGCGGAGAACGCCGTACAACGCCAACTATGAAGAACGAAGTTCTTCGGCAAAAAGACCATTTGTGGATGGACAAGATTAAGCTTATCACAATCTGAAGTACATGAAAAGGCGCAGGTATTTGAAGATTCTGTGCCTATGAACACTCGCAAAACAATTACTTGATTGATTCAGATCTACACATGCGGTATGCGTATTCCCATCGCGGGATTTTGAACCCATCTATCACATGACAACCTATTAAACTGAGGTAATGTTATGGACATGCTCTTCACAATGGAACTCGTTGTGCCCTTGCATCAAATCGCACTCCTATTGATTTTAACGACGATGGCTCTCCTTTTGGGGAAAATGAAAATAGCCCTGCTCATCAATTACATCTTCACCCTGTATTGGGGCTACTTTTTTAATCGTGATCTATTTCGGGATTACATCGATGAAGCCTATCCCTTTTACATTATCTATTTCGGTTTGGGAATATTCGTGATGATCGTCGCGATGATCGGGTTTATTTCCCATCGTGAAAAATAACGTCACTCAAAGTTGCCTACATGACTGAATCGATATATGCTTTAAGTTCTTCTTCTTGGGCGGGATCGATTAAAGACTTAGGAGCGGTGGCCAATATCTCCTTATATTTGCGGTTTGCTTTCTGTACAATGTCGTGTGCGCCTTCTTTTTCCCAATCGGCATAAGTACCTGAAAAGGAGAGGGAGGCGCGCCAACGATGGCGGCAGCGGTCTAACGTGGCGTCATGTAAAAGATAGTTTCCGCCATGACCGATCTCCATAATCGTATCCAGTTTCACCGTCCGATCCGGCCCATCGAGTCCCTGCATGATGCACTTGACCCGGCGGATCAACTCTGCATCAATGATCGTTTTCTCATAGGAAACCGTGAGAATGCTGTCCAGAATCCCCACGGCTTCATTCAGCAAGTGGGCCCCTGCCAGCATCCCCAACATAAGATTCTGCATGGTCTCAAACTCGGCCTGGTAATCGATGACTTTAGCATCCGTTACCCCGGCCATCGCCCGCGCCGGCAGGTGGTAAAAATCAAGCGCCATTTGAATGTTGGCGATATTCATCAGCATCCCTTCCGGACTGCCTGAACAATAATTACCGGTCTGCATATCGGCGGTTGTCGCGCTGGGACCATAAACTACAGGAGCTCCCGGCCGGACAATTTGAGCCAAAACGATGGCGGCAAGAAGTTCGGCGTTTTGCAAAACAACCGTCTCCATCATACCGATCGGTGAAATGACACCGACCAGCGGTGCACACAGGGCATGCACCATCTGGTTGCTTCGCACATACTGCAGCAACGTTTCCAGCGGATCCCAGGAATAGGTTAACGGGCTGGTGGCACCAATGCTTACCCCAATGCAATGCTTGTCTTCCAGAGAACCTCTGCCCCCCATGGCGATTTCCACCATATCGAGTTGGGCGCGGGCTTGCCGGCCGGTCGTCATAAACCCGTTTACCGGGGTTGCGAGTCTGCGCCTGCCGTCAAGACTCTGGACGCATATCGGACCGGCGGCCGGTTGCAGCAGGGGGCCTTCACCCATTATCACGGAATGGGTCTCATTTCGGGCCTGCCATTTGAATTTCGGTGGGGCTGACTTTAAATTGTCTTCCACCAATTTTTGGGGGAAACAGACAATATTGTCCTCGACACGCGCCCCGTGTTCTTTAACAATATCCAGCACTTCTTGGTGATGAAACACAATCCCCTTCTCTTCGAGCAAACGGATGGTCGCTTGATGAATCGCCTCCAATTCATTAGAAGATATGACCCGCAATCGGTTTAGCATATGTAATTCTTTCCCAAATCAAAAAGGAATTAAACTTCCCGTTTGATCGAATTGCATGTCTCTTTTCGGGATGATAACCTTGAGATCTTCTCGTTTCAAAAGGTTTTCTTCATACGCTTCGGAAATCTCAATTTGTCCCAAAGACGAAGTATTTTTAATACGCATTATTTTTAATTTCTGGACAGGTATTAAACCGACACACTTGATGGCAGCACTGATGGCTTCACGGTCATTTTTCAGCGTGAAGGGAATTTTACCCATCTCGGGGCAAACCCCCGTGAGTGTATTCATATTTAGCGCCTCCATATCAATCTTATCAAGCAGACGTTGGGTAATCATATCGGCAATCCCCACCCCAACCGCATTCCCTTCGGATTGTTCCGTTAAATCGCAGACGACAATCCGCTTGATGCGCGGGCTTTGCGGTTCTTCGCTTAGCAACGGTAGACCGATGCGCCCCACGACTTTGGTGTCAAAACCGGTTCCGCTGATGTCTTTTCCCATTTCATCAATGATGAGGATATCGGCTGCTTCAAAGGGCAGACCGGGCGCAAATTTCTTGGCCATTTTGAACAATTTTTTCTCGGTTGCTTCAATTTCCCGTGCCCGGCAAATCCCTATGGATGCCGTTTGGCCATGACAGTCTTCGACAATTCCGACACCTATCAAAATATTTGCATGTTGAATCACTTTGCGAGCGATTGTCAGAATAACCCTCGCGTAACCATACGTCAGCATGGCTTCATGGTATGTTGCCGCACCTTTTTGTTTGCCCAATCCGATGGCCATCATTTTTAGCAATCCACTTTCAAATTCGTGTTCAAATTCGGTGTGCTTCTTTATGCGGTTGATCAATACAACGTGATCTGCCGTATATGCCAGCTTGTCGAGATAAACCGGGAGTTGATCTTCCGTTTCACCTATTTGCACGACATCCAGGGAGGATTGAATGGCAGCACCGACGTCTTTTTCATCGACCCCCAGATGCTCCAGCGCCCTTTTCTGCCCCGCTGCCGTGGCAGCACCATGGCTTCCCATGGCGGGTATAAGGAACGGCTCCAGCCCAAGCTTTTTTAGGCAGGCGATTGTCGTCTTTACAATGATCCCGTAATTGGCAATCCCGCGGCTGCTGCAGGCGACGGCAACGGTTTGTCCGGGAATCACGGTGTCTTCCAATCGCAAATTGGCCATCTGCGATTCAATCTCCTTAGGGATATCTTCCAGAGCGTGATCTTCGAGTGTCTGTTTAATACGAATCATCTGCGGGTATTTCATCTATCTTTTTCCCCCTTGATCTCTTTTCCTCTTACTTAACAACACAGACGACCAGGTCATTGACATTCGTCCCGGTCGGTCCGATATCCAAGGCACAGATTTACCTCCTTTTTGCTATTTTGTAAACCATCAACTATCCACAGCCCGAACATCTTCAAATCGAATTTGGGGTCACATATATAGGATTTTAGAAACTCTTTTTTGTGAAAAACATTGAGTATTTGGGGAGAGAGAGAATCGAACCTTTTTATCCGAAACCGACCAGCACCAGACCGATAAATATGGCCACGACACCGATGATCTTGGGGAAATAACCGGGCTCTTTGAGCAGAACGATCCCCATCAAAGCCCCCATAGGAATGCTGAGTTGGCGAAATGCGGACACATAATTCACATTCGTCACATAATTCATAGAGGCCAGAACAAGGCCATATGTCAAATAAATCCCGATCCCGGTGGTGATGGCGGCAGTCTTAAAGTCGCGTATCACTTTGGTTATACCCTGGCGCTCTCGCCGGCTGAATCCTACCAAAATCCCCTGCCAGAGCGAACAACAGATCCCTTCTAAAATAAGATAAACCACCGTGGCTTCTATCGGATGAAAGGGAGAGTTGGGAAGTCCGCGCAGGTGTCGAAGGGCGGTGTCATCAACGAGGGTATAACCCGAGATGCCAATTGCCGCCAAAACAGCCAGTCCGCAACATGGATTCAAATAGTTCTTAAAATGAAACTCCTGCAGACGCCTCATGGGTAAAATCAAACAACCCACGACCACAAAAAAAATCCCTCCCATAAGCATCCATCCGATCTCTCCTCCTTTACCCAGAATCAGTGTACCGATTAAGACAAAAATAACCGGCAGAGAACGCGCCAAGGGATAAGCGATTGAAATGTCGCCGGCACGATAGGCGCCCGCCAAAGCGGTTAGATAAGAGGCCAGAAAAAATCCGGACATCCCTGCAAACACCCAGACAAGCGGTGGTATCAGCGGCATTTTAGCTCGGAAAATGAAGAGAAAGGGCAGAACTAGGCAGACACCGATGCTGTTGGCCACCAAATAAAAGGCAAGCGTGGGTTGTTCTTTTTTACTGATGAAATTCCAACCGGCATGCGTAACGGCTGCCAATAGGAGCAGGAGAATGGAGGTCAGTGACATTACTCAAACATCGGTTCCGTCCGGGTCGGGGATCTCAGAGGAAGGATATCTCGCCATCCGTTCCAATTGATTTAAGTCTAAATGATTACGCATATATTGACGGGCAGCATCCTGAAACGGCTGAAAATCCCACGGGATGTACTTGCCACGACGCAGCGCCCGGTACACGAGCTGTCGCCGACGCTGGCTCGCCAACACCTGTTGATGGAGTCTCTTCAAATCCCATTTGGTCCTGATTTCATCATCAAACATCCGGCGAATTTCTTTGTGCTGCGGCCGATCGGCAAGATTATGCAATTCGTTGGGATCTGCTTCCAAATCGTACAATTGTGGAGGGTCCGGATCGCTATAAATATATTTATAACGATCACGCCGAATCATTACCACAGGCGCGATGGCGCCCTCGCACAGCGCTTCACCATAAACGGTTGCGGGAGGTTTAAGTTCTTTGCCTTCGAGCGAAGGCAGCAGACTTTGGCCGTCTAGTCTATCTGCATAATACTCCCCACGGCCCCCATTGGCAATTTCGACCAGTGTGGGCAATACATCCACCAGCGATACCGTTTGCGCGACACGGCGAGGGCCAAACTTTGCGGGAAAATGAAAAATTATGGGAACCCGCGCACACCATTCAAAAAATGTCATTTTATACCACAGGCCGCGTTCACCCAGCATCTCACCGTGGTCAGAGAGGAAAATTACAACGGTATCATCATTTAAACCGGCCGCTTTTAAGGCCTCTAAAAGCTGACCGATTTTGTCATCAATATAGCTGATCATACCGTAATAGGCATGTCGCGCATTACGAATGCGCGTCTCTGTTTGGGCGTACTGCCCCAGGGCACAAACGTGATGCAGGCGCTTGCTGTGGGGATCTAACCGTTCGTATGGGATTTGTGGCACAGCAGGCAGATCGATTTCAGTCTGGTCATATCGGTTCCAGTATTCAGGCGTGATCGTAAAGGGGTCGTGGGGTTGCGTAAAAGAGACTAACAATAAGAAGGGTTGTTTGCCTTCGTGTCGCGCCAGATCGTAGATTTTGCGCACCGATTGATGCGTAACTTCCTCATCAAAGTCGATCTGATTGCTTGTTTTGCAGATGCCGGCCTGGACCACGCTTAGCATGTTGTGATACCAGGAGGGCCGTTCTTTAAAATTTTCCCAATCCGGTGTCCAGCCAAAATCGGAAGGATAAATATCGGTGGTTAATCTTTCCTCAAAGCCGTGCAATTGGTCCGGTCCCACCAGATGCATTTTGCCGGAAAGACAGGTATGATAGCCAAGTGTTCTTAAATAATGCGCAAATGTCGGTACATCCGCCGCAAAGTAAGCCGCATTGTCGTAAGCTCCGATGTGTGACGTGAGCTGTCCGGTCAACATCGAAAATCGGGACGGCGCACACAGCGGATTATTGCAGTAGGCATTGCTGAAAACAACCCCGTTTTCAGCCAAACGCGACAAATGAGGCGTTTGAACCAGCGGATGTCCATAAAACGGCAGTGCCGGTGCCGCCATTTGATCTGCCATGATAAACAGGAAATTCGGTTGTTTCATATACGCCAGCTATTCTTGGAATGTGAATAAATGCATTGATAATCGTCTCAGAATTTGGAACAAATAAGGCATCTTATTTATTTCACCCTTTTAAAAGTGTCAAACTTTATATTAAGAGACATCATGATCTCAACTGCGAAAACCGTCATCAATCAGCACTATGATTTAGGAGAACTCTTACGGCTCGAAGAAACACTTCTCGGACTCTGCAACCGCAATTTTGCGATTCAGGTGAAAAGCAGCCGCCAGGAAACAAAATACCACCTCCGTCTGTCTAACCCAAGCAAACTAGAAAAAGAAGTCAAATTTGAACATGCCGTCATCCGGCATCTGCGGAAGAATGGATTTACCTTGGCCGCCGACGTTATTCCCAATAAGGAGGGTGAAACCTATGTAAAGGTGGAAACAGCGCCCGGCGCTGAAGGGAGACCGCTATTGTGGGCTGTCTATGAATTCATTGACGGCGAGGATCGCTATACATGGGTCGATACAGATATCGATTCGATCGACTTTCGAAATGCGGCCCAGGTACTGGCAAGAATTCATCAGGCAGGGCACAATTTCCGCAAACCGCAAGATGCCGACCGGATACAGCCCCCCATAATGACACTTCTGCCGACCTTTGAACCTTTATATGATGGTTTTTTAAAAAGATCCCGCCAAACCGAATTCGATCGCGCTTTTCAGAATGCACATCCTGATATAATACGCACCATCCACCACACCCGAATTCCCGATTCGGTGCTAAAACTGATGCCCTTCCTTCCCATCCATGGTGATTTCCATCAGGGAAACCTCAAATATCACAACGCGGAGGTCACGGGCGTTTTTGATTTTGACTGGTCTAAGGTCGATTTACGCCTTGTTGATCTGGCCTCGGCCATTATTTATTTTTGTGCCATTTG
>CAZHAH010000212.1:0-9368 GCA_964530095.1 uncultured Desulfobacteraceae bacterium
TGTCAAACTTTACGAGTCCCCCGGTATACCCGGGGGTTTATCATGGGTCAATTATGAAGCAGGATGATTTAACCCGGTTGAAGCATGTCGGAGTTGCTCGCATGAAATTGCTCAACGATTCTGGGATCACGACCATAAAGCAGCTTCATGAGATGCCGTTGGAAAAATTGGCTGAGATCGAATCGATCAAAGGCCATTTTGCAAAGCTAATAAAAAATTCGGTTTCAGAATATTATTTAGAAAAACAGGGAAAATTGCCCGGTGAGACCGCATCTGCCAAAGATAGCAAAACCGAGAAAATCAATCGGGATTTACAAAAAAAGATAAGAAGGCTTCGGAAGAGCTTAAACCGAGTGAACGAGAATTTAAAGCCCCTGTGGGGAAAGAAATATCTGAAATTGTATGTTGATTTTAAGAAAAAATCAACGAAACTTAAAGCCCGCCTCAGTGCGATCAGCCAAGTCAAGGAAGATATATCCAAAAAGGATAAGAAAGAAATCATTAATAACGCGGATGCCCTTAATTCAAATTTGAAACAAGTCGGGAAAAAACAGAAAAAGAAAAAATACAAACAAACAACTCAGGAAATCCAATCATTTTCCAGATTGTTGCGCGATATTATTTCCTGAATAATGATTACGGCCTTCTTCAGCAATTCATAAATAATGCATATCGATCACACATCTGCGGTTATATCCTCTCCGAATCATGAAAAAAATACTTGTCCTGGGTGATATTCACGCAAATTTTCCGGCATTAAAAGCAATAGAGAACTATGTCCGGGAAGACCGGTTCGATGGGATCATTAACACGGGTGACTTCACCGTTTACAGTACTTATCCAAATGAAACAATCCTATGGTTCCGAAAAAGAAAAAAGTCCATCTGTATATTGGGAAATACCGATAGACGCGTATTAAGAATCCTAAAAGGTAAAAAACTAAAAAGACCCAAAAAAGAAGAAAAGCGGGTCATGTATTTTTGGACATCGGAAAATCTGTTGCCGGAAAATGTTCGGTATTTGAAATCATTACCCACACAAACCGATCTCACCATAGGCAATATCCATATCGGTGTGTTCCATGGCACCTGCGATGATAAGGATGAAACTCTGGTTCCAACCGCTTCTGAAAGCCGATTTCGTAAACTGGCAAAGGGCTCTCCCTTTCAGATTCATATCATGGGCCATTCTCATACACCCTATTATAGGAAAATCAACGGAATTCATTTTATCAATCCGGGCAGTGTGGGGCGAATGTTCGACGGAGATCCGAGAACGGCATTTGCCATTCTTAAGCTTTCTTCAGGGGAAATAGCAGTAGAACATTTCCGCATCCCCTATCCGGTAGAAGCCGTGATCAAGGGGCTGAAAGAAAACCGCCTGCCGGATATTTATGCAAAAATGTACCGTGTGGGGAGGAAATTGAATTAATCGGACGATTAACAGGGGCCTGGAATTTTCACAAATTCCGGTCTATTGAATTATATCCTCAAAGATTTCGTAAAAGGTCTTTTCTCCGATTAGAGAATCCACTCTGCCTTGAATATCTCTCCGCTCCTTGCTCTGCAGCCATTTTTCCCAGTCGTCGGCTGTCTCCCACCTGCTTATTACCAGGAAAAATTCGGGGTCCTCAAGGCTTCTTAATGTCCGGCCGGAAATATATCCGGGTTGTTCTTTTGCGTGGGAGTGTAGTTCTTTGAGAAGTGGCAGGAGGTCTTCCGGCTGATTGACTTGCAATCTACGCTTAATCATAACTTGAACAGGCATATGTCCCTCCTTGCGAGTAAAATCTTATTACTTGGCGAAGCCGAACCGCACTGAAAAGCTCAAATCATCCGGGCAATTCAACGCCCGTCATTAGATGATCTTCCATGAATCTGATTTCATCAATGCCCGATACCACGATTTCCGGATCGGCCTGAAGCCGATCTTCGGATATCTTGTTTTCATACTCGACTTCGGACAGAATATGTTTAATACAGTTGAGTCGTGCCTTTTTCTTATTGTCGGAACGGATAATTTTCCAGGGAGAAATGGTTCGGTTGGTTTCATTAAGCATCTGGAACTTTCTTACGGTGTAATCGTCCCACCTTTCCTGTGCCTCTCTGTCAACCGGAGAGATTTTATACTGTTTCAACGGGTCTGTCTCTCTCGAGTCAAACCGACGCAACTGTTCCTCCTTGGAAACAGAGAAAAAGAACTTGAATAATTGAATTCCGTCTTTTACCAGCATTGATTCAAGCATCGGTACATCTTTCAAAAAGCGCTTATTTTCTTCATCCGTGCAGAACCCCATCGTCGGTTCAACCATGGCACGGTTGTACCAGCTGCGGTCGAACAGGACAATTTCTCCGCCGGATGGGAGGCATTGAATATACCTTTGAAAATACCACTGGGTTCGTTCCCGGTCACTGGGCTTTAAAAGGGCGACAACCCGCGCGCCCCGTGGATTCAAATGTTCGATAATCCTCTTGATCGTGCCGCCTTTTCCGGCAGCATCCCGCCCTTCAAACAGAAGCAAGACGCGGTCCTCGTTGGCAATAACAGTCTTTTGCCATTTCAAAAGTTCGATCTGCAGTATGTTCAAATCCTCTTCGTATTCGAGGGTGAATTTTTTTACCCAAACCGGCTTTCGTCCCTTTTTTCCTTTCTTATTTAGATTTTTAAAGGCGGTGTGCTCGGTTAATTTCTTCTTCAGCTTTTTATTCTTTTTTTTGTCTTTCTTTTTTGCCTTCTTATCGCTTTTGGGAATTTTTTCCACAGCTTTCAGCGCAGATTTAGAGTTTAAGTCTTTGTCTTTCTCTTTTGCCTTCTTAACGGCTTTGGAGGTTTTTTCCACTGCTTTTGCCGCAGATTTAGACTTGATGTCTTTTGCTTTCTTTTCGTTTTTTTTCGCCTTTTCTTTTGCCATCTTACCCCCTCTTTCTTATACAAAAGCCATTAAGGTTTGGAAATATTCAGAGGTCAATCCATTAATTTGCCGAATTTTTTTCGCTGCTTTTTCATTGCCTTTAATTCATCTTGCCCTCCGATAACGATATCCGGATCCAAGGTAAAATCGAGTTTTCGGCTTCGGCCTTTATACCGCACTAAATTGAGAATCAATTTCATAGTTTCTTTTCGGGCCAGGTGTTTATTGTCGGATCGAATCACCCACCAGGGCGATTGTTTCGTATGGGTTTTTTTTAATAACATGAACTTCTTTTTGGTGAACTCATCCCACAATTCCTGTGCTTGCAAGTCCACTTCGGAAAGTTTCCATTTTCGAAGCGGGTCGTTTTTTCTACGATCAAATCGCCTTTTCTGCTCCTCTTTGGTTACCGAAAAGTAGAGTTTAATAAGTATGGTCTTACCGGCATCTTCGAGAAAGTTTTGTTCGTAACTGATAACCTTTTTCATGAATCGCTTATATTGGTCCTTGGTGCAAAATCCCATCACCGATTCAACCAAAGCCCGATTGTACCAGCTTCTGTCAAATAAAACGATCTCTCCGGCATGTGGAAAGTGCTCGATATATCGCTTGATATGGAGTTCTGTTTTTTGCTCCTCGCTCGGCTTGCCCAGGGCAACGACACGATATCTTTTTTCATTCATATACCGGACAATTCGGCGAATCGTTCCGCCTTTACCGGAAGCATCCCGACCGTCAAAAAGAATAACCGTTTTTTTGCCGGTCTTTTCCAAATGGCGTTGCATCATGATGAGTTCCGCCTGATAGGGTTTCAACTCTTCCTTAAGGTCATGCTTTTCCAAAGCCAGGTTGATGATTTCTTCATCTTTTTTCTTTTTGGAAAGCTTCGAGATCTTTAGAACCTGCTTTTTAGAATCGGCGGATTTAAATTTTGAATCGACTTTCTTCCTTGCACCTTTCTTTTGTGCAGTGGAACCACTGACCTGCTTTGCGGATTTCTTTTCTTTTCTTTTCTGTTTGCCCTGGCCGACAGATTTGGTTTGAGATTTGGACTTTTTCACCACACCTCCCCCCGGTGCTATTAATTGCCGGTTGTTATTAATCGTCTTACTTCTTAGATTGCATGATTGATGCCAGGCTTAAAGTTAAATATCTTTTCGAACAATACTGCCCGGTATTAGTGGGTAAGATGAAATGGGTCGAAAAATTTACCAAGGGGAGTGTTCATAGCGTCAGTCGCCATGGCGGTTTCATATTCCGCCCATCGAAAGTGACAGAAACAAATGCCGTGGTCTCAAATTCTGGCCTAGGAGATAATTCTATTTCTTTTCCTTTTTCTTCTTTTTCCCCTTTTTTCCCGCCTTCTTGGCTTTTACCTTTTTCTTTTCTTTCTTTTTATTCTCCTTTTTCGCTTTCTTGGCTTTTGCTTTTTCCTTTTCTTTCTTTTTCTTCTCCTTTTTCACTTTCTTGGTTTTTACCTTTTCCTTTTCTTTCCCTTCTTTCTTTTCCTCTGCTTTTACATCGTCGATCTTCTTTTCTTCTTTGGCTTTTTCCTCAAGTTTGGCTCCTTCAACCTTCTTTTCTTCTGGCATATGGATCTCCTTTCTGTTTCAACTTTAAATTGTTAACAGGTTAAGGGGATAGTGAATTAGGGCTTCGCTGTTTTATCGCGATTGATAAAGCATGCCTTTTTAAAAATTTGAAGCTTTATTACTCAATATAGCTAAAATAAACCTATTCTAATGACGTAGGTTTGTGCAACCACTTTTCCTTATTCGCCACCCTGCCGCATTTTTTACATACGAATTTAGGATCACTGACTATGGTTTTATATTTATCAAATTTATCTGATAAATCATCTTCCTTCCATTTGCATAAGCGTTTTGTTTTTTTACCCATTGTGCGCTTCCTCTCTAGAAACAAATGAAAGCCCGATATACGGACCCATTCACCACTTTAGTAAAAGGTTGTACTGTCGGGTGAATAATTTTTGTAAAAGTCATGTACTTTTTGGTGCAGTGGAGATAGCGAATTATCCGCATATAGCAGAATATAGACGTCAACTGGAATCAACAGGAATCCCCACCTTCGATTTGAGTTAAAGCTCCGGAACATTGCATATATTTCGGCCGGCTTTAAGGCCCTTTGCATGGGGTTTCGTTTTGTAGTGTCGACTTTTGGCAGGTTGCTCCGCATGATCCAGGCCAGCCTAAGCGCTTTGTTCATCACCGTTTAAAAGGGCGTGCGCAAATGGGCTGAAATGGTTCGTGCGCGCTCCAATACATCATTTTCTATGGTAAGAGTCGTTCTTATATATTCATCATAGCAAAACATAAAATGATGTCAAGGCATCAAAATTTTACTAAACGGGGAGATGATATGCCTAGCGCCGCTTTACTTCAAGCGATAAACACGCTTTGCGTTTTCCCATCCCACCTTGGCTGAAAGATTTTCGGGAAGTTGATCTACCAGGGACCAGGTTGTCTCAAAGGAGGCGGCAAGAATCGCCTTTTCAGCGCCCGGTCCAACAAACTCGTCGGCCCCTAACATCATACGGTCCGGAAAGTCTTCAATCAGTTTTTTCCACTCAGATTTTATTTTCATGTCAGGATCAGTAATACGGTTCGGGATCGGACGTCCGGTGTTGTCAAGGCCTTTTGAAGGCACCCGCATCGATAGATAAAGGTTCGCGTGGTCACTAAGCAATCGCCTCAGGAGTGAAAGCCGCATTTGGCCTGTATTGTCCCAGCCAATATGCTGCCAGACGATCCTGGCCCTACGATTGTGTCTCAAAAGCTCCTCAAAGTCCGGGATCGTTGGCAAGAGGTTCGCAGGGTTTTTGTCGCAGGCCCTGCGGAGGCGGTCTGAAACCGGTGCCGCAGTCTCGATCGCTTCCATATGAATATCGATTGGAACATCATGCTCTGCCGCGATATCAGCCAGCAGAAGAAATAAGGGGTGGTTCGGTGCGGTGTATTTGAAGGAGTGGCGCTGGGTCATGCATAGGTGGTAGGAGATCATCTCACCAAAACCGGCCGCCCCTTCATTCAGAAGCCTCTCGGCTTCTTTTCGAAAACGTTCTTTTATTCTATTATTTACATTTTTCGGTTCGTTTTCCTGGAGCATGTTGCCGAGTATGGCGCCTCCCGCCATGAGGCTAAGACGATCCGGGTGCTTACTGACGGCATCACGTATATTGCGATACGCCTCTTCAGGTCCCCCCTTGGAGGACGGCACTACAACTACCAGAGCGTGAGAAAGGCGCTGCTGATCCATGCGAGCCATGAGATTAGCGGCGGCCTTAGCCAGATTGGCAGCTTCATCCAAACGTTCTCCCATTCTCCCTCCGCCCTTAGTATCGCCGTTTCTTCTACCCCCCGACATAGCCTTGTCCAAGCCCAGGGGATGAAGGTGCATATGCGTATCAACAAAACGGAGCGGTCCGGAACGTCCTTTTTCAGAAAATGTTTGCTTCAAGGAGGGCTGTTCCTGCATTTGTCTCTGGTCATTGTATTGCTGTTTGCCAGGAGATGGCCTTTCGTCCTTTTGTCTACGGGATTTACGCATCTCCTGAGGTGTCAAATAGCCATCCCTGTTAGCGTCTATGCGGTCAAAAGCCTTTGGAGGACCGGGGAACTCCTGACGCGAAAGTCGCCCATCACGATTACGGTCATTTAAATCAAAGGGATTCTTTGCTTCAGTATCTATCGGCATGCCGGCTGCCAATAGGAAAACCAGCATTCCAATGATTGGGTTGAAATATTTTGCTCTGGACATTTGTGATCCTCCTTCCCGCCCCTATGCTCCCTTCCCCGAGTGCCAATTCTTTAAGTTTCGTTTCCAGCATTTTTGCTCCTTTTTTATTTTACAACCAAGTCAGGTGGAATTGAATGATTTCATACGACGGATAGAATGAATCACTTCGTCGAGTTGTTGAAGAAAATGCGATCGATCACGCTTTTTTAGCGGAGGCGGCCCGCCCGTGATTTCTCCTGCGCCGCGAAGTTCCGACAACAGATCCCGAGTCGCTACGGCCTGACCGATGTTGTCTTCCGTGAAAGGCTTTCCGGTTGGGCCGATCACACGTGCGCCGACCTTCAAGCAACGGCTCGCAAGGGGAATATCAGCGGTGACCACGATGTCGTGAGATTGTACCTGTGCGACAATCCAATCATCGGCCGCGTCGAATTCTTCCTCTACGACTTTGAGGGCAATCCGTCTGTCATTGGGAACTCGCATCCAAGAATTGGCCACCAATGTGACATCGAGGCGATATCGGCTTGCGACGCGGTATATCTCCTGCTTAACCGGGCACGCATCAGCATCTACAAAGATGTGTAGCAAATGAAGATTCTCACCATGATTCTTAATCGGATCCGGTACCCTTTCGCTCTGCTCCGTGCGGCAAAATCGCTGCTGATCACCGGTGCTGATGTAAATGGAGGGCCGGGTCTCATCATTTGAGAAAGGCGTTCTCATCTTGTTGATGGTTGACCCCTTTCCACTGGGAAATCCTTAGAACATACCCTATCCCTTCTCCAGCGGAATACCTACTATATCGGATAGCAGCTCAAAGACATCTGTGAAGCTCCAAAGCAATGAGCAAACGATGAAAAGGATGAACATCACAATATTAATCAGCACCTTGTTGTTCACGTTGAACTTCGTTGAGGCAATTTCACAAAGGTATAAAATCGCCTTTATCAGACCAATCATCACCACAATTATTAAAAGAAATTTGAGCAGTGCGATCATAGGTTGACTTCCTCTTTAAAACTGGGAGATGTACGGAAGATTATCCGCTTTTAGCGAACCTCGCCTACCACGAAATAGATGGCGGGGCAGTCTTCAACATTGGACAAGGATCTTTTCACCGTGTTGAATATTGAGATCTGATCCCTTATTTTTAGGCTGAAGAAGCTCTACCGCGTTCATTGAGATAATGGTGCCAGAGGATTCTTGCGGCTACAGCCCTCCACGGCCTCCAACGATCTGCGATTCCGTCCACCTTTTTAAAGCTGGGAATTTTGATCAATCCTCTCAACTCTTGAATGGCTTTTGCTAATGCAAGATCACCCGAAGGCCACGCATCCGATCTGCGTAATGCAAAAAGCAGATAGGTGTCGGCTGTCCATGTTCCTATACCTCTTACATCCATTAATCTTCCACGAGCCTGATCATCACCCATAGATTCAAGCTCTTCCATATCGAATTCGCCCTCTATAATTTCGTGAGCCACACCTTGGATATAGGAAGCTTTCTGGCGACTAAAACCTATTTTCCTTAATGTGTTGCCATCCAAAGTTAGGAATTTTTCAGGATTGATTGAGCTGATTACATTTTCCAATTTAGTAAACGTTGCTTGGGCTGATTCCAAAGAAACTTGTTGGGATAGGATTGCGATAACAATACCCGAAAATCCAGGTTCATGGCACCAGAATGGGGGATTCCCCCACCTTGAGACGGCAACTGCAAGATCCGAGTCACGTGTCGTTAACTCAGAGATACCTCGATCGTATGTTTTATCAGTCAGTGTCAGATGATTTAATGGTTCACGCATTATTCGAATACCAATGAATTACCTGCCTGATGGAATTTGTCAGCATCATCTTAACGCCTTGGGTAAGAGGCGCGAGCGACAGCGAGCTTCCATTTTCAATAGTTAGGCCCCAATGATGCCACCTAGCCAGGCTGGATAGGACTGTGATTGGGCCGCGGTGAGGTCTATTCCCGTCAACTCGTCAAGAAAAGCCTCGACGGCTTGGGTGAACGCGGATTCCATTGCGGAGTCATTCGGGAAGGCCTCAAAGGCCAGGGAGCAATAGGCCTTCCCATCTACTTCCAGATCCGTTAACTCGAATCCGAGGCCACCATGGACAAAGGTTTTTGCATCGACTTCTTGGGGGTTCCCAGTCAAAGTGTCCAGTTGCGCTTTTCGCAACGCACGGGTTTTCCGAACAGAGGCAGTAACCAACCCCTTCTCCTTGCCCGTCAAAAACAGTCGGTGATAGGCAGTAGGAGTGTTCGCGAACGACCACTTCATCCAGTGTTCTACCTCCCCTTGATGCCGCCCGCAGAACGTTTGCGTACCCAGGGAAAAGACACGGCCCTTAATTTGCAGCTCGCCCTCACGCCACTTGATGCCCATATCGTTGCTGCCAGGCACGATCAGGTAGATGTCAGGTTGGTTATCGAGCCGGGCCCTCCACACAGGCGGGCTGACACCGGGGTTCTTTGGAATGGGGGCTGTCGTCTCAAACCAATGCTTCAATGATTCATGCTGATTAGCGTTTTCCTCGAAGAACCACCGAACCTCTTGACTGGCAAACGGGATTGTCTTAGCCATACTAAGGGGACGACCTTAAATAATTAAATAACTTAAGTTTCAAGTTGGTAACCCTGTTCCTTTGCCATCTTCTCTCCTCGCTGAACCGCATAGCTAACAGCAGCGGGCGTC
>CAZHAH010000213.1:0-9361 GCA_964530095.1 uncultured Desulfobacteraceae bacterium
AAATAGATTGTCCTGATGACTGTTTTTATTTAGGAAAATCAATACAATATTTTTCGCACCGACAAGAAGCTAAAAGCACAACCGACTTTGAACGTGAAATGAAAAGCATAGTTGGCAATGAGAATCAGTATGCATTTCGTTACGGCGCAAATATGTGAATAATTGAGGTCCAAATGGCAAAAAAAATCTGGGCATATCATCCAAAAGCCAAATCCAGCGCAAAAGTCCCTGATTCAACAAAGGCAGATGTAAATTTGTTCAAAATATAACACATCAGGTCCAAATGCATTGTCATCATCATTTGAAGAAAAATTTGCTCGACTGGAATATATTGGACCAGATGAATTTAACCTGGCATTTAAACGGCATACCGGCCAGTGGGTTGTGGTAGGATTTGGTCTGTCATTAGAAGAATGCTTGGATGAGATCGAAAAAGAACCCTATTTTATTCCATAAGGCACCCGTAAGGCTTCTATTGGATGAAGTGGCCCGGTTTTTCATTTAAGGGGAGCGATATATGGTAAAGAAACCAAAAAAAGAGGATGCGCTGGGCGAATTGCTTACGGTTGCCTCTTCCAAAGTATTAACGGATCTGATTCTACGGCTTGCAGCGGAACGGCCCGATGTCCGAAGGGAATGCTTCGACTTCCTGAAAATGCATACTTCCCTTTCGAAAGCCCTTAAAAAAAGATCTGAAGGTGAGATCGTGTTGGCCTTGTGGTCTGAGTTAGCGCCTGATCTGAGTGAACTGGATGATTACGGCGGCGGCGATTATGCCACCGAGGATCATGTGGCTGAGCTTCTATATCAGATTCAGACGTAATTGGACGCGAAAAAAGTGGGATCAGGCCATCGTCGTGAAATCCTTGACCAGGTCTTGCCCTTTATCGAAAGCGGCAATGCGGGCATGGACGATATGCTATACGAGGTCGCCTATGCCACCTGCTATGATGATTCCGACCTGCGCGGGCTGGCCGAGGCCTTCGAGGCGATGCAGGATGATTGGAAAATAGACAATGCCCGTCGCATTTATCGACGGATAGGGGATCGGGAAAAATATCTCGAATTGCGAACGGACCATTTAGTCTACGGTGCGGATTACCATGATCTGACGACATTTTATTGGGAGTCCGGGGAAAGAGAAAAAGCTCTGCAGGTGGCAGAGGAGGGCTTGCGCAAAGGGAAGGGACGAATGGATGAGCTACGGCGGTTTGTTGCCGATCGAGCCAAGGAATCGGGCGACCGGAAGAAATATCTGGCGCTTCAATTCGCCCAGACCACGGATGGCCTGACACTTGAAAAATACAAGACCTTCAAGAGGATATGCAAAGCAGCCGAATGGGAACGGTTCGAGCCCAAAGTGCTCGCGAGGATGAAGGATGCCTGGCGGACGGAACAGCTTAAAATTCGTATGCATCGCAAAGAGTACGATGAGGCCATAGCCCTTTTGACCAAGGGGCGATACCCGATGTCGGACTGGGAGGATCGCGACTATGACATCCAGGCCGCTAAAAAGCTTGAAAAGCGCTATCCTGAAGAGATTCTTAAATACTATATTTCCGGTCTCGGTAATTTAACGGTTAACGCGACACGAAAGGAGTATGCCCGCAAGGCCAAGGTAATGGCCAAGGTGCGGCATTTGCTTGTCAAGGTGCTCGGCGACGAAGCGCGCTGGAACAATTATGCGGCCAAGGTCAAACGGGACAATATCAGACGCCCGGCTTTTCAGGAAGAGTTTGCCAGAACGTTACCGGGTTGGCGGGAGTTGAACTGAAATGGACGTGGACAGGAAAAAAAGGCTCACTGATTTGGGTCCGGAGGCCCTGGCCGACGCATTGCTGGAACTGGCCGTGCGCGTTGATGCCGCCGAAGATCTGATTGAACGGCTGATTGCGACACCGAAAGAAAACATCCAACGCTACAAGGCGAAATTAGCCGGTTTGAAACGCAGGCAGCGGTTCATTTCCTGGAACGAATCCGTCTTTTTCGCCCATGAACTACAGATGCTTCTTGCGGATCTGAAATCAGGGGTGGACGATCCGCGGACCGGCGTGGAACTGGTGACCGCATTTTATAAGGCAGACAGTGCCGTATTCGAGCAATGTGATGATTCCGGTGGAACTGTGGGCGATGTGTTCGGCTTTGATGCAAAACAGCTCTTTGTTTCCTATGCCTCAAGATGCCACGACAAGGAATGGTTGAGCGAGTTGGTATTCGACCTTAACCGGAAAGATGATTACGGCGTTCGGGATACCCTTGTCGATTGCGCCGGGGAATATCTGCCTGAGTCTAAGATTCGAGATCTGATCGAAAGATTCCAAGCAGCCGCGAGCAGAGAAACTGACGAATACAAGAAACGTTACTGGCTGTTGCGTGTTGAATCCCTGGCCCGGCAGATTAAGGATGCACCTCTTTTCGAGAAAACACGGCTTGCTTCCTGGGGCAAACTGTCTACAGCCGCCTGTCTGGATATTGGCCGGGTCTACCTGGACAGCGGTGATGCGGAAACGGCCCTGTCATGGCTGCAACGGGTGCCGGCGAAAGAGACCTTCCAGGCGCAGGAAAGAGATCGGTTGCTGCTCGAAATCTATGGCAAGATGGGCGACAAGCAGCATCAGGCCGAAGTTGCCTGGCGAATATTCAGACGTCATCGTAGTATCGATGCTCTTGCTGATCTTCTTAAGGTTATCGGTCACGATCAAAGAGATGCGGTCATCGAGGGTGAGGTAGCCGCTCTTCTCGGAGACACTTCGCTATCCCATTCCGCTGCAATCTTCCTTGTTGAGATTGGACACATGGATGCGGCGGAAACCTATTTGCTCGACCGCGTCGACCAGCTCAACGGAGACTTCTATGGTGGGTTGTTGCCTCTATGCGAAGCGATGGAGACGGCCGGTCGCCAGCTTTGCGCTTCCATTATCTACAGAGCACTGCTGGATTCAATTTTACGCCGAGCTCAATCTAAAGCTTATGACCATGGGGCACGCTATCTCAAAACGCTCGACAGGTTTGCGACATCCGTTTCTGATTGGCGTGGCTTTGAAGATCACGGGACCTACGTGGAAAATCTGCGTCAGCAGCATGGCCGCAAGCGCAGCTTCTGGTCACGATATAAAAAGTGATCCATGGCGTCTTCTGGCGAGATTAGAAATTGGCACTTGCTATCCCCTATATAAATAAAACTCTCCACAGTAACTCATCTTATCAGATATCTTTCTATCACCTCAAGATATCATCCACCTCAAATATCTGTGATGTGTCTGACTAAACTAAGCCTCTCTCAATAGATTCTTTCTTCCAGCTTCCACCGCAATGGATCTGAAGGATCACTATCCTAATTGTAAAGCCTACGCTTTTTCCGAACCTGTGTTTGGACAAAGGTAGCTTCTAAAACGCGTAAGAAAATGAACAAAGTAAAGGTGAGTGAAAATTCACTCCACAATATCGTTTTCATAAAACGTTTCGATCTCTTCTGGGGTGTATCCCAACCCCCTAAGCACTTCTTTTGTTTCCGAGCCCCTTGGTCTGGCGAAATTTTCAGCACGACCCGGTGTCCGCGAAAGCCTGGGGGCGGGTGAGGGCTGAACAATGTCATCTATGTCAAACAGTAGATCGCGATGGCTGTTTTGGGGATGTTGTTCGACCTCGTCAAGATCCAGTATCGGCGCCACGCACGCGTCGGTGCCGTCAAAAATGGTGTTCCACTCATCCCGGGTTTTGGTTTTGAAAATCGAGGCAAAGGTCTCTATCATCTCAGGCCATTTGCCGGCGTCATGTTGTGAGGGAAGTGTAGACGGATCAACACCAAGTCCCTTGAGCAAGGCCCGGTAAAATTGACTTTCAATGGCGCCGACGGACATGAATTTCCCATCGGCTGTCTCATAGGTTTGATAAAAAGGGGCACCCGTATCCAGCATGTTGGTGCCGATTTCACCGCTCAAAAGCTGGTGGGCGTAAAGCCCGTAAAAGAGAACTGCCAGGTTGGCGGCCCCGTCAAGCATCGCAGCGTCGATCACCTGTCCTTTTCCGGAGCGGTTTCTCTCAATCAGCGCCAGTAATACTCCCATGGCGCAGAGCATCCCGCCACCGGCAAAATCTCCCAGCAAATTACAGGGCGGTAAAGGTTTTTCGCCTTTTTTGCGAAACAAGGAGAGGGCGCCGGACAGGGCAATATAATTGATGTCGTGCCCGGCCATGCCCGCATAGGGTCCCTTTTGGCCCCAGCCGGTAAGGCACGCAAAAATAAGCCGGGGATTCAGCGCCAGTGCTTCTTCGGGACCGAGGCCCAGTTTCTCCATCACTCCGGGGCGAAAGGGCTCCACCAGCACATCTGCGTCCTGGATCATCTTTTTTAAAATGGCGACGCCATCATCTGATTTCAAGTCCACCCGCATGGAGCGCTTCCCTCTGTCAAGCGGGTTTTTGGGCATGGGATTGGGGATTTCGGGCATATGTTTGAGCACCCGATCCACAACAACGACATCGGCCCCAAAATCGGCCAAAATCATTCCGCAATAGGGGACCGGCGCCAGTCCGGCCATTTCGATTACCTTGATACCATCCAGCGGTCGCATATTTTTACCTCCATTTTTATTCCATTTATGCCGATCTAAGATAATTCATCCAGCCCTCCTGCCCCATGGTGGTGGATGGCCCGCACCCGGGATACACGATTGTCTCATCATACACCGAATAATTTAAGCGTTTCAGGCTGTACAACATCAGCGACATACTTTTGGGTCCCCAGATCTTCCCATACTCACCCTTTAAGAGGGTACTCCCGCTAAAAAGGACGCCGGCCGCCGGTGCCCAAAAACAGAGGGAACCCTTGGTGTGCCCCGGGGTATGCAGGGCTTTGAAATCGACCTGACCCAGTTTAAAGACCGCCTCGTCTTTAATCAACAGGTCCGGTTCTATATCAGGAACGGTTTCTTGGAACAAGTCATAGTCCCAATCGTGAAGGCAAAAAGTTCCCCCAAAGTTTTCTTTCATCGAGGAAAGGCGCTGAATACGGGAGGGATGCGCATGGGTAACCCAAATATACTTGAGAGCGACGTCTTTTGGGATAGCTGCCGCTACGTTTTTGTAGGTATCGGACACATCAATCGTCGCAGCTTCATTTTGACTGATAAGAAGATACTCGTTTTTATCGCTGCCGGGAGGATTAAAACACTCGACGGTCAACTGGGGAATTGTTTTTGTTTTCCACATGGGTGCGGTCTCTTTCAGCTTAGGTTTTCAGAACAGGCGGACTTGTATTCGATAATCGACTATGGCGTATACAGCACTACCAGGCAGCGGGTCGTTTCCTGGGAAATATTCTTTAATTTGTGAGGCGTGTCGGAATTGAAATGGGTGGATTCCCCCGGGCGGAGGTGAACCGTTTTGCTGCCCAGTGTTAATTTGAGATCCCCTTCCATCACAAATATAAACTCCTCACCTTCGTGTTTATATGCAACCGGTTTATGGGATTGTTGCGGCTCGATGGTAATCATGAATGCTTTGAGATGATCACTTTCGTCCCCCGGGCTGAGCGTCTGATAGGAGTAGTTTTGGGTACGTTTTACGAGTTCCTGCGCGCGAAGGTTCCGAATCAGCGTTTTTTCTTCCTGATGCAGAAACGTATTGGGATGAACCTTCAGGGCATTTGCAAATCTGAGTAAAAAACCCACCGGAGGACTTACCTCGTCCTTTTCAACCATTTCGATGAACTCAGGCGATTGTCCCGTGGCGCGGGCAAGCTCCTCGGGAGAAAGTCCCTGGGCCTGGCGCAATTTGCGTACGCTGGCACCAAAGCCGCCCGTCGCATCTTTATTTTTATCCGTATAAATTACGTCTGCTAATCTGCGCATGGAGATTTGCTTGACTTTGCCGATAAAAAGCGGAAGAAAGGTTTTGGCATCGGTCACGATACCCAGATCGGCCACTTGAAAGATCGGTGCCTTCTCGTCACGGTTGATCGCCACGATGGTCCCTGCCTCAGAGATTCCGGCGGTATACTGTATCGCCCCGGAAGTGCAAATCGAAAAGAGTAGATCCGGACGGACGGTTTTGCCTGTTTGGCCGATAAGACGTTCCTCTTCCACCCAATGCAGCATCACCGGCGGACGGGTAGCGGCAACTTCTCCTCCAACGGCAGCAGCCAAATCACGGACGAGGCCGAAGTCGTGAATGTTGCCGAGCCCCGCACCTCCCACGACAACGACATCGGCATTGTCAAGTCCCTGCTTATCAGCTGCTTCGCTGGACTGCGTCAAAAGCTTCAAGTTCGGGGGGGGCTCGAGGCGATCAATTTTTATGCGCTCGACAATGCCCGGTTCGCCGTGGCTTTCAGCCTCACGAAACGCCTGTGGCTGGACCGTAACAAAGCCGGTGTCTGATTCCCTGCAAAAAGCAAGCGTGGCCATGATTTGACCGCCCCATGCAGGAGAACTGGCCCTAAGCCGGTCTTCTTCAAACCAAAGATCCGCACAGTCGGCAATTAATCCCGCATTGTTGATTCTTGCCGAGCGGGCGGCAAGCTCGCGCCCGAAATCGGTGAGTGCCAGCATCACCAGCATTGGGCGACGGCGAAGAACCGTGCTGGCAAACGCCTGGGCATATATGTCTGTGCGGGGTGTTGAAAAATGCTCATTTTCTATAATATAGACAACGTCCGCGCCCTGGGCGATGCATTTTTGAGCCGCTTCTTCTACTGTTACGCGGGGTTGGTTTATGAGCGGATCAGAGGGATTATCCTTTTGGGGTGAAGCCATCATCACTACGGCTGCTTTTGCGTTAATCGAGCGCGCCAACTCGCGTCCCTTGGAAAGTACGCTGAGGGAAATCCCCAAGAGTCTTTCATTGCGGAGATCCGCATACACCCATATTTCCGGATTTAAGTTACTCTGCATATCATTACCATCACCGTTCACGGGTTCAAAGGTTCAGGGGTTCAAGGTTTCATTCTTATCCCCAGACTCCATCCCTAACCCGATTCGGCTGAGCTCATCATAGGCTGAACGTTGAACCCTGAACCAGTGAACGGTTACTACTCAGTATATAAGCCCGGCTTCCACCAAACGCCGCACCAACTCATCCGCCTGCGCTTCGGTTGCGCCCGGTAACAGTTCACATTTTCGGGAACGATCCGCTAATGACAGAGCGAGGACTTTGGTGGCCGATCCCTCTTTACCGATTTGTTCTGCAGAAAGACCCAAAGCCGCAGCATCCCATTTTTCGACCTTTTTTTCTTCAAAGGAAACCTGGAGCCCTGCAAGCAATACATCCCGGGTTTGGACAGAGCCGTAATCGATTGTTAGGGCGGCCGGGAAATCAAGCTCAAATTGTTCTTCAAAGCCGTCGATCCGGCGGTTGACACGAAGCCCGTGTTCAATATGCTCCAGAGAATGAACCCCGGTCACCAGCGGAAGATCGAGAAGCGTGGCTGTTTGGGGTCCGACATGGCCCGTATCACTGTCAGCGGAGCGTGTTCCGAACAATATCAAATCAAAGGGTGCCAGTTTTTGGATGGCAGACGAGAGAGTCGTGGAAGTGACGAGAGTGTCCGATTCCGCCAGCGCTGGATCGGAGATCAATACAGCGCGATCGACCCCCATGGCCATGGCTTCCTGCAGGACAAAAGCGCACGATTCGGGCCCCATGGAAAGAACTGTCACAGACCCTCCCTGTGCATCCCGCATTTGCAAGGCAACCTCTATGGCGGACCGATCAAAGGGATTGAGGTCGCTTGAATCCGACGAGCGCCTTACGCGTCTCACCGATGGGCGCAAAACAACCGATTTGATACAAACGATGATGTGCAGTCCCATTATGTCTCCAATACCGCGCGGGCGATGACCATACGGTGAATTTCGGAAGTTCCTTCATAGATTCGAGTCACCCGGGCATCCCGGTAATAGCGTTCAACCGGGTAGGCTTTGGAGTATCCGTATCCCCCATGGATCTGAACCGCTAAATCGGTGACTTTGCATGAGGCTTCCGAGGCAAAAAGCTTGGCCATGGCCGCCTCTTTGGAGAAAGGCTTGCCCTGGTCGCGCCGAATGGCCGCCTTGTAAACCATTAGCCGGGCGGCATCAACCTGGGTGGCCATGTCGGCAATCATCATGGCCACGGCCTGATGGTTGGCGATGGGAACGCCGAATTGCCGACGCTGTTTGCCATATTGGACTCCTTCTTCAAGGGCAGCCTGGGCGATCCCCACGGCCTGGGCCGCGATTCCCATTCGGCCCGAATCCAAAGCGCTAAGACCGATGCGGAGGCCTATCCCTTCTTTACCGAGCAGATTTTCAGCCGGGACGCGGCAATCATAGAGCCGGATAGAGCTGACCGGATTGGCTCGAACCCCGAGGAGATTTTCAAGATCCCCCACCACAAATCCGGGCGTGCCACGCTCGACGACAATCACGCTGATCCCTTTGGGGCCTGCCCCGGGGTCGGTGCGTACAAAAACCAAACATACATCCGCAACCCCGCCATTTGTCACAAAAACCTTATTGGCGTTAATCACATAATGATTATCCTCACGAACGGCGGAGGCTTCGATGCCGGCAGCATCGGAACCGATATTGGGTTCCGTCAGACCAAAGGCACCGATTTTTTCACCCCTGGCCAGGGGCGGGATCCATTTTTGTTTTTGCTCATCGGAGCCGAATGTCAGAATCGGATAGACCGCGACACTGTTATGGACCGATATGCAAACCCCCAAGCTTGCGCAAAGCCTTGAAATTTCCTCGACCACGACGACATAACTCAGGGCGTCCATCTCTGCACCGGATAGCTCCCGGGGGACCTGGATACCGAAATAGCCCAGCCGGCCCATTTTTTCCACCACTTCCCAGGGAAAGGAGGCTTCCTGATCGATTTGTTGTGCAATCGGCCGCAGTTCACGTTCACAAAATGCGCGCACCGAGCGACGTACGGCACGATTTTTTTCCGATAAAAGGGTATCCATAGAAATATCTCAGATACGATTAAAATGGTAAAAGCTCAGCAATCGAATTTTGATGGAATCGTAAAAAATCGTTCTTATGACTGGATACCCGCCTTCGCGGGTATGACGACTTTTTTATCTATCTGATATTAAATATTTTATTGTCATTCCCGCAAAAGCGGGAATCCAGAAAAACGGGAAAATTCGACTTTTTACGAGATCATCAATTTTAACTCTGATAAAAGTTAGCAAGATTAAAGAGGGGAGACAAGAATCCCCCGTTGCTGTTGTACATCGAATTCTTGTGCTTGCGATTCATGTCCATTTTGATTAAACTACCTCTAAAATTTAATTTTGATCTGATTGAAGTGGAGCCCGATCGGGAAGGCAAATACCGCATTTTAGACGGTGCGCATCGATTCCAGGCAT
>CAZHAH010000214.1:0-9350 GCA_964530095.1 uncultured Desulfobacteraceae bacterium
CTTGCAAAGATGGATGCGTTAAACCAGTTAAAACCTGTTAGTCCGGGTACATACTATCTGTTTTTGATACTAAGAATTCGTACAAAACTGATTAATACAGGGTAACACTGTCTCCGTCAAACGAAAGAAAGGAGGAAGTGTTATGGTTTCAAAATCGTATACTCAGAAGCAAAAGTTGTCTATTTTAAAGAGTGCCAAAAAAATGAGCGTTAAAGAAGCTGCCCAAATACCAGGGGTCCACTACACTACCGTTTATGATTGGCGCCGGCAGTTGGAGGCCTTGGGTGAAGAAGCTTTTCTTGCGTATAGGCCATCTTATCCGGGTCGAGGCATCAAAGAGATTACACCCCAACAGGAAGAGGCTATTGTCAAGACCTGGCAGAACTACACGGGTTTTGGTCCGGGCCAGGTTCGCAATCAACTTCGTCGTCAAGGGATTACGATTTCCACCAAAACGGTGCGTCGTGTCATGGTTGCAAACGGCTATGAAGTCCGTAAAAAAAAGAAGCCGTCTGAGACTGTTCGGCGGTTTGAAGCCTGCCGTCCGCTTGAGTTGGCCCAGATGGATATTATTGAGTTTTTCATTAACAAGCTCAAGCTGTATCTGATTTTGCTGTTGGATGATTTTTCCCGCTTTATTTTATCCTGGTCTCTTTTAACCGAAACATCGGTTGATGATGTGATCCATGTGGTGCAGCAGGCCATTGACCGTTACGGGAAGATGGAAGAGATTTTAACCGATCGCGGTTTTGTTTTTTATTCATGGCGCGGTATCAACCGTTTTGAACGGTATTTACAAAACGAGGGCATAGATCATATTCATGCCCGACCTCATCATCCCCAAACGTTGGGTAAAGTAGAGGCTTGCAATCGACGTCTTAAAACCGAGCTTTTGGATCGAAAATATTTTGCCAATACGCATGAGGCACAAAGCGCTATCAGAGGCTGGATCGAACATTACAATTACAATCGCACCCATCAGGGCATCGGGGGGCTGGTTGTTCCGGCCGAGCGTTTTCATGGCCAGGCTGAGCAGGTACTTGAGGCCATTGACAAAGGCATCGACATTGCCGGTGAGAATTGTTTTACATCTTCGGGCATAGAGCGTAGTATTATCAATGTTGTTTTAGGACCGGAAGGTCAAATGACGCTTTATCTTTTAGGTCAACCGATTATACTTTTTGGAGGTGCCCATGTCAGATCAACTCAGCCCGGAGGAAGTTGCCATTTTAATCCGTGCCCGAAAGATCATCAACGCCCGGGGGATCGCTAAAGATGCCGATGTTAAAACGATTTGTCAGGCAGGCGGCATCTCTCGCAAAACAGGCTATCAATGGGCTGAAAAGTTCGCCACATCTGCCAGGCAAGATGATTCGGCCAAATTGCATGAAGAACTTGAGCAGCTCCAAATTAAACACCGAGCGCTTGAGAAGCATTGTGATGATCTTCGGTTTGAAAGCGAAGGGCGAAAACTTGCCTGGGAAATCCATGGGGTCGATGAGTATTTGGCCGCAAAAAAAAACAGTACGATCAGCAAAAAAAGCAAAAAGCCATAAGCTTTTTACGGGCTCAAAGCCGGGGCTTGCGCAAGAGCGCCTTTGTGCTTTTGATGCCCAGCGCCACGTTAAACAATTGGAACCAGGAATTTGATGAAAAGCTCCAACCGCTGATTATCCCTGATCATCGGGGCAAAAGCAGCAAAGTGACAGTAGATATGGTTCGAAAAGTTGTTCAGGCTGCCAAAACCCATAAAGCCAAGGGACATCGCATCCGGGTTGCCGGATTTACCAAACAACTGGCAAAGGAACATGATATTGTGTTGAGCATAAAGACGGTAAAGCAGATTTTGATTGCCAACGGGTTGCGTGAGACCAAAACGCGGCACAAACGCCCCGCATTCTATCAAAGCCTGTGCCAGCATATTCCCAACGGGTTGTTGAGTGTGGACGGCAGTCAATTTACCGTATGGCTGGACGATATTCCTTTTACCTTCAACGTGGAGTTGGCTGTAGACGTCAACAGTTTTGCCCATACGGCTTTTAGCGTGGCCGATACCGAGACTGCCGAAGAAGTGCTCAAGGTGTTAGAGCTGCATCGGAACAATTGGGGTACCCCTTTAGGTATGCTCTGCGATAAAGGCAGCGCCAATCTCAGTGCAAAGGTCGCTGCCTATCTGAGAAGGCATGATATAGAGCCGGTACCCGTAGGACCGTCCAATCCAAAGGGCAATGGTACTGACGAAGGCGCTTTTGGCTGGATGAAAAGAACGATCGGCGCCATTTATCTGGATAGTTCTTCACCCCGGGCATTGGCTAAGAGTATCCTGAAAATCATTATCGCTTTGTATATCAAACTGCGTAACAAACTGCCCCTGAAAAAGCCAGGCAGATACCCTGCAGGGTTGATGGCCCAACCGGCCGCTCAGGATACCCGGGAGCAACAACGACAACAGATTCAAAAGCATATCGCATCCAAAGCAGATACGACGGATCAGCCCAAATTGAACATATTGCATGCGATGGTTGCCGATTTGGGCATGTATCCGGAAGCAGCAGCGCTTCGGCGAGCCGAAAAAAGCATCGTCGCCTATGAAATCGAAGCTATCAAGGAAGCCGAAGAAGCTTTTATAAAGGCGGTGAACCGGAAGTCTCAACGCCTAAATTTATCGTATTTCTTCGGCATTTTAAAGCGTATCCAGATCGAACGGGACAATCAAGCTTATACGCAATACTGCCGGAACCGATACAATTATCAACAGATGCTTCAGACTGAAAAAACTCAAAAGCAATTGCAACAGCAACAACAACCGCCTGACATAGAGGATGTCCTTAACATGTTGCTAAAGGCTGCCAACGCGTCAAAACGATTTGTCAAAGAGTTGGCTTTTAAAAGAGCAAAAGAATGGACAGCGGACTTGATCAAAAACAGCCGCTATATGGGGACCGTAAGAAAAAAATTTGAAGAGAAAATTGCTCTTATGAGCAACCTGACCAGGCAACAAAAAGATGAAATATGGCAACTGGTAGAAGACTTGTTAACTACTAATTCACAGGGAGAATGTGTTACCCTTGTTTCATGATTTTGTTTGAATTTTAATTGACCTTATACAAATAAGGCGGTTGATCGGGTACAAAAACCAGGCCAAAGAGTGAAAGGTAAAAAAGAGCTTTCCTCGACTGATCTCTGAAGTTCGACAGAATCAAATTCATACTTGAATCTTACAGCAAAAGGTGAAATTTAAGCGATCTAATTGGCTAATTCATTAATGATTGGAATGATGAATTTCATAGAAATGAATTTTTTATTCCGGATTAGTATTCATTAATGACGATGAATCGGGGCTTCATCACGATTACGACATTTGGCTTGAAAAGCTGGCACCGCATGCCCCGGTTTCACAATACCGGCATAACGTGGGAGAGGACAATGCCGATGCCCACATGAAAAGACAGATCATGGGCCGGGAGATCGTTGTGGCGTTGACGGATGGAAAGCTTGACTTTGGTACCTGGGAGCAGATATTTTATGGAGAATTTGACGGTCGACGGAAAAAGCGGGTGCTTGTCAAAATAATCGGTGAATAAACGGAGGGTGAGGAAGTGGAACAAAAAAAGGATTCCCCCAAAGAGGCGTCCCCCGAAGGGGCGTCATCAGAAACCACAGTTGAAGAAGAAATCAACGCGGATGATATGCAAATAAATGATCGTGATGACGTTGTTTCAGTTGAAGAGTGGTCGCAGCGCAAGTTATGTAGCGACGGTACCTGCATCGGTGTGATCGGGTCTGAGGGTCGCTGCAAAGAATGTGGCCTCCCTTATGACGGGGATGCTTCAGATGCGAACCCGGAGGATGAGCCTGACATCTGGGCGGAAGATGAGGACTCATTTTTTGAAGATGAAGACGAAATGGATCAAGAATCGCAAACCGAATTGGATTCGGAATGGTCGCAGCGGAAGTTGTGCAGTGACGGTGCCTGTATCGGCGTGATTGGGCCCGATGGTCGCTGCAAAGAATGCGGGCTTGCATATCAGGGCAGCAAAAATAGGAAAAAGAAATAAGAAGATAAATATATAATGATGCGTCGTATACAAAAAATAATAGGAGGGCAAACATGGACAAACCGATAGAGAATTACTGGAAGATCCGATTGAACGATTTGAAAGATACTCTGGAAGCCAATCGCTTTGAAGTCTTCATGGCCGAAGATACAAAAGCCGCCAGCAGCGTGATTTGTGAAGAAATTATGCCCAAGATAAATCCCAAAAGCATATCCTGGGGCGGATCGATGACTTTTACGGGGTCAGGGCTGTACAAGACGCTGAAAGAGAGCAAAGATCTGGTCGTACTGGATACCTACGAAAAGGAATTATCTCCGGAAGAGATGCTCGAACGGCGGCGCCAGGCACTGTTGGTGGATCTGTTCATCACCGGAACAAATGCCGTAACCGAGGACGGCCAGCTGGTCAATCTGGACATGGTCGGTAATCGCATCGGAGCGCTTACTTTTGGTCCAAAGCATGTCATTGTCATGATTGGACGCAATAAGATTGTTGCCGACCTGGAGGATGCAATGCTTCGGATAAAAGACTACGTTGCGCCTGCCAATTCGATGCGGCTGGACAAAAAAACACCCTGTGCCAAATCCGGATTCTGTGAGGAATGCCAAAGCACGGACCGCATTTGCAACACCTGGACGATCACCGAAAAATCTTTTCCAAAGGGAAGGGTAAAGGTGGTTCTAATCAATCAAGACTTGGGGCTCTAAAGGATTTTGAAAACAATGCATTTACCGAAGATGAGAAGAAAAGAAAAAGAAATAAGGGATAAAACCGAGATCGAATCGATTATCAAACGGTCGGTAGTTTGCCGATTGGCAATGGCGGACGGGGAATGGCCCTATGTCGTTCCGCTTTGTTTTGGATACAAAGACGACGCACTTTTTTTCCATTCAGCCCAAGAGGGGTATAAACTGGAAGTTCTTAAAAAGAACAATCGGGTCTGCTTTGAATTCGATATTGACCGCAAAACAAAGCCTAGCGAAGAGCCCTGCGAATGGGCAATGGGGTATAAAAGTGTAATTGGATTCGGAAGGACAACGATATTGGAAGATCGCAAGTCGAAAAAGGAAGGCCTGGATGTCATTTTCCGGCAATATTCGCGCAAAAGCGCTGACTATAGCGAGGCTTCACTTGAGGAGACCACTGTGATCAAAGTCGACATCAAGCAGATGACGGCGAAGATCGGTTAAAACGAACACGAGGGAATTTCTGGCATCCATTAATGTGTGTGTAAAAGAGAGGGTAACCGTTCACAGGTTCAGGGTTCAACAACCCCGACACTTCAAAGATCGTTGCAACTTTGAACCCGTGAACGGTTACGAGAGAGGCGAGGATCATGGGAATCAATGTCGTTGAGAAGATAGACAAATTGGTAAAGGTGAAACACGTTTTAATAAGTGTTTCAGACAAAAGCGGTTTGGAAACATTTATCCCGCAGTTGTTGATCATCAACCCGGAGCTGAGAATATTCACCACCGGTGGGACCTTTACACGAATTAATACGATTTTGGGAGATAAGGCGGCGTCGACCTTGATCCGGGTTTCCGAATACACCGGTCAGCCGGAGACACAGGGAGGACTCGTCAAAACCCTCGATTTTAAAATCTATCTCGGGCTTTTGACCGAAACACACAATGATGCCCACCAAGCGGATTTGCGACGAACCGATAGTGTCCCCATCGATATGGTGATTGCAAATCTGTATCCATTTAAAGAGACGATTTCAAAGGCGGATGTAACTCCGGAGTTGGCCCGCGGGAATATCGATATCGGAGGACCGTGTATGATCCGGGCATCGGCAAAGAATTTTATTCGCGTGGCTTCGGTGGTAAACCCAGCTGATTATGACGAAATTCTAACCGACATAAAAGATCATGATGGGGCCACATCGCTTGATCTTCGTTTCCGCCTGGCCCGCAAAGCATTCGAACATACGGCGGTTTATGATCGCACCATCGCCGACTTCCTGGCAACACGGGACTTTGAAGAAGTTGAAGGGTGTTATACGCTGGAAGAACAATGATGCCTCTCACAGAGGTCACGGAGACACAGAGTTTTAGAAAGAGGGGATAACGCGAATTATTAATACGCCGCCTCCGGAGGATTGATGGTTGGTTTGATTTTTTCAGTCTCAAAAAATCAAACCAAAACTAACGTCTCTGTGAACTCGAGCGAATTCCGCATAGCGGAAAGCGCGGGCGAGAGAAAAACAACACAAATAAAATAGGAGAATAAAATAGGAGAATAAAATGGCTGACGATCTCAAGCAAATGTATCGCACAATCGTGGAAGATCAGTTTCCACCCGGGATGGAGATCACTTTTGTCGATCCGGAAAATCGCCAGACCCTTTTTTATGAACGCGTAGCATGGAACATCGACAACGTCGAAAAAGGCCTCCGATACGGGGAAAATCCGGGCCAGGAGGCTGCTCTTTATAAGCTGGTGAACGGGAATTTGGTACTGGGTGAAACCGAAACGATTGCTGCGGGTCAATATTTAGCCTCTGACATAGAGCTTTTGCAGTCCGGGAAACATCCCGGCAAAACCAACCTGACCGACGCGGACAATGCGCTCAACATATTGAGGTATTTTGCAGACAGGCCAACGGTTGTCATCGTCAAGCATAACAACCCCTGTGGCGTGGCCCGCGCCGATGTTCTTGAAAAGGCGTATCACAAAGCCAATATGGCAGATCGGGTGGCCGCCTTTGGAGGCTGTATCGCTTTGAATAGAGCCGTGGACAAAGCCACGGCCGAGTCGATTTCCAAACAGTATTCAGAAGTCGTCGTGGCACCGGAATTTGAAGAAGGCGTGATGGGAATATTTGCCCAAAAGAAGAATCTAAGGGTGATCCGCATCGGAAATATAGACCGGTTACAGACGTTTGTCGGCCGGCGATTTGTGGAATTTAAAAGTCTGATCGATGGTGGAGTGATTGCCCAATGGTCTTTTGTGCCTGCCGCACGGACCAAAGAGGGCCTCATGATTGCCGAATGTGAATATAAAGGTCAAAAATACCGTGTTAGTCGTGAACCCACACAACAGGAATATGACGACCTGTTGTTCGGCTGGTTGGTGGAGTCGGGAATCACATCGAATTCCGTGATTTACGTAAAAAATGAAGTCACGGTGGGCATCGGAACCGGTGAACAGGATCGCGTCGGGGTCGCCGAAATTGCCAGGGACAAAGCCTATCGTAAACTGGCTGATCGTTACTGTTTTGAAACCCACCAGATTCCGTACAATGAATTGAGGGATCAAGAAAAGAGAGACGAAATCAACCATAAAGTGGCAGCCGAAAAAGGGGGTTTAATCGGCGCCGCCATGATCAGCGATGCTTTTTTTCCTTTTAGAGACGGGGTGGATGTCGGTCTTGGCGAAGGAATTGCAGCGGTAATCCAGCCGGGCGGATCGGCCAATGACTATCAGTCGATTGAGGCCTGCAATGAAGCGAATGCGACTATGGTGTATACCGGGCAGCGCAGTTTCAAACATTAGAATCTGTTTCAAAACCCCATCTAATGCCCAAGGCCTGCGTTGCGAATCAGCGCAAAATGCTCACATACTCCCGTGTATGCTCCTCTTTTCCGCCGACCCGCGCCTTGCCCTTGAGCATGATCTGAGGTTTTGAAACAGATTCAACTATATAATCGAGACCGCTTTCCTCGGCCGATGGAACATCCCGTGTTTCCTATCGGGGAAGATGCTATTTATGAATGGGCACCGCTTAGGAAGCCTCTTGCAAGCACCCCACCACCTGCTGGAAGATATCCGGGTAGGCCACTAACAGGTGATCATCAATCCTTTTTCCTTCCAGGTACTCATTGGGGAAAAATTCACTGCCATCGATTTTATAGATCTTCCCCCCGGCAGCTTCTATAATGATGCGCGCCGCCGCAATATCCCGATACGATTGGCTGGTGATGATAGCAGCTTCCGCCCGTCCCATGGCGACATAGCACACATGGGCGGTGGTGCAGCCCAAGTTGCGAATTTTTCCGGGGAAGGTCGAGTGATAATAATGATGAAATCTTGAATAGGTCAGAAAAAGGCTTTCATCATTTAGTGTTTCCTGATCCGAAACGGAAATTTCGGCATCACCCCAATAAACTTTATCGCCCCCACGGGCATAAAACAGATCGCCGGTGACCGGCATGAAGAAAGCCCCGAATATGGGCCAGGCGTTTTCGAGTAAAGCCAGAGACGTTCCCCAAATTGGAATACCGGCCTGGAAATTGGCTACCCCATCAAGGGGGTCGTAGATCCATAAATAGCGTTTTCCCTCATGAGTGTATGCGCCGAGTTCATGGTTGTTATTGAAAATCTGATGATCCGGAAATTGAGAGCTTAGTCGATTTTGAAAAAGGTCGGTCAGATCAAGTTCCGCTTGGGTCACAAGGCCATCATCAAATTTTAAGTTTGATTGCCCTTTTCCGTAATAAGAAAGTGCTTTTTCTCCAGCGTGTTGTATTATTTCGGTTGCAAACTGGGCAAGTTCGTCAATGCCATAATTTTGTGATACCACAATTCCTCCTTCTTTCTATATTGTACCATGACTTCTCGTCTGGCTAAAATTCAGATAGTACCTTCTTAATTCGATCCAACCCAAACCCAATATCGTCTGCGGTTATGTGGTAATGGGTAACGGCCCGGCACTTATGGGGTCCTGATTTCAGTATCTTTACGCCTTCGGCCCCCAAACTTTCAAAGAGGTCGGCGGAGGTTTTCTTTTTGTGCTCAATCTCAAAGAAAACAATATTGGTCGCCACTTGGGCGGGAGCGATCAAGATACCATCTATTTCGGCCAAACCTTGGGCCAAATTGCGGGCATTGGTATGATCTTGCGCCAGGCGATCAACCATTTCGGTTAGGGCTACAATTCCGGCCGCCGCCAGAACGCCGGCTTGGCGCATGCCTCCTCCAAGCACTTTGCGGACCCGACGGGCCCGGGCGATAAATTCATTTGTTCCGCAAACCAACGATCCCACCGGCGCCGCCAATCCCTTACTGAGACAAAAGGAGACCGAATCGACCGCGGCAACCAATTCAGATGCTTCTACTCCCAAAGCAATGGCTGCATTGAATATTCGGGCACCGTCAACATGGATTTTGAGGTTATGCTTGCGGGCGATGTCCCCGACAGATTTCAAATAATCGACATCCAGCGGGGATCCGTTGCAGCGGTTATGTGTATTTTCGAGGACAATCAAGCGGGTGCGCGGGAAGTGAACGTCGTCGGCCCGGATGGCGTTGACAATATGATCGAGGTCGATCCGTCCGTCAGAGGTGT
>CAZHAH010000215.1:0-9316 GCA_964530095.1 uncultured Desulfobacteraceae bacterium
GGCTCTGGGTTTTGGCGGCAGTCTAATATCTATTTTTGCCCGGCTGGGCGGAGGTATTTTCACCAAGGGCGCGGATGTCGGCGCCGATCTGGTGGGCAAAGTTGAGGTCGGTATTCCGGAAGACGATCCACGCAACCCGGCTGTTATTGCAGACAATGTCGGGGACAATGTCGGGGACTGTGCCGGTATGGCGGCCGATTTATTCGAAACCTACGCGATTACGGCTGTTGCCGCCATGCTGCTGGGTAATCTGCTCTATCCCGCAATCTCCATTGCAACCGAATTTCCGCTCGTGCTGGGTGCCATTTCGATTGTGGCTTGCATGATTGCGGTCTTTTTGGTCAAGTTGGGCAAAAGTGAATATATCATGGGTGCCCTGTACAAAGGTATGTTCGGATCAGCCATCCTGGCGGCCATCGCGTTTTTGGTGGCCTGTGTCATCATGTTCAGCGGTGTTGCGGAACTGAGCGGCATGCGGATCTTTCTGGCGGCACTGGTCGGGCTGGTTCTGACGGTTGTCATTGTTGTCATCACCGAATATTACACCGGCATTCGCAAACCGGTTAAATCTGTGGCTGAGGCTTCCACCACCGGCCACGGCACCAATATCATCGCCGGGCTGGCAGTCAGTATGGAAGCCACGGCGCTGCCGGTGCTGGCCATCTGTGTTGCCATCGGTGTGGCCTACTGGGCTGCCGATCTGTATGGGATTGCCATGGCGGCCATGTCCATGCTTTCCATGACCGGAATGGTCATTGCCATCGACGCCTACGGTCCGATCACCGACAATGCCGGTGGAATTGCCGAAATGGCCGAAATGGATGAAAGTGTGCGGGCGATCACCGATCCGCTGGATGCGGTGGGTAATACCACCAAGGCCGTCACCAAAGGGTATGCCATCGGTTCAGCCGGTTTAGCAGCTTTAGTCCTGTTTGCCGCCTACACCCAGGAATTTGCCCTGCACGGCGGCGGAACCGATCTGCGATTCGATCTGAGCGATGTCAACGTCATCATCGGTCTTTTCCTCGGCGGGCTGCTGCCGTTTCTGTTTGCTTCGATCGCCATGAAGGCCGTGGGCAAGGCCGGCGGAGCCGTGGTTGACGAGGTCCGGCGCCAGTTTGCCGAAAAACCCGGCATTATGGAAGGAACCGACAAACCGGATTATGCTCGCTGCGTGGACATTGTGACCAAGTTTGCCCTGAAGGAAATGATCGTACCGGCCCTGTTGCCGGTGGCGGTCCCGATTCTGGTGGGGCTGTTTTTGGGCAAAATCGCGCTGGGCGGTCTGCTCATCGGCAGTATCGTCACCGGTCTTTTCCTGGCCATTTCTATGACCACCGGTGGCGCCGCCTGGGACAATGCCAAAAAATATATCGAAGACGGCAACCTCGGTGGTAAAGGCGGAGAGGCCCACAAGGCAGCGGTTACGGGCGACACTGTTGGGGATCCCTACAAGGATACGGCGGGGCCGGCCATTAACCCCATGATCAAAATTCTGAATGTGGTGGCACTTCTGATGGTGCCGTTTCTATTGTAAATCAGTCATTTTTTAGTCCCAAGGGGTCGGCACTAATTGCCGACCCCTTTTTTTATTGATTCTTAAAGGCAGAGATGGTATCGTAAATTTTTCCAAAGGATCCAAAGACTCAGAAAATAAAAAAGAGTGGAATTGGTGCCGTAATGAATGAAAAAGCTGGAAAGGTGAAAACAAGTATTCTGAAATCACAATCTTTAAAATTTCAAGCAGGCGACCTCGCGGTTTATCCTGCCCATGGTGTCGGAAAAATCGAAGCCATCGAATGCCGGGTGATCAACGGGGAAGAGCATGATTTTTATATCATGAAAATTATCGAAAATAATATGGTTATAATGATTCCGGTTTCAAACGTGGAATCCGTCGGCTTGCGAGATCTGATCAGCGAGAAGGAAATCCCAAACGTATATAAAATCATGTGTGCGGAGCAGGAGACTTCCGCAGATAACCAAACATGGAACCGCCGATACCGGGATTATATGGAAAAGATCAAAACCGGTTCATTATATGATGTGGCCGAAGTCTTTCGGGACCTTTCGCTCTTAAAATTAAATAAAGACCTCTCCTTTGGTGAACGCAAGCTTTATGATACCGCCCAAGGATTACTCGTAAGGGAACTTTCTAAAGCCAAAAATACAGATGAGAAAACGATTCTTTCAGAAATTGATGCGCTTTTTGTCGTCAATCAATAACCCTTCGTTTCGATAATGCCCTCCAGCGGCGAATTTGCTTTTCTTGCCCAGGCAGATGATGCCGGCAAGCGTCTTGATACCGTCCTCACACATCATCTTTCAAACTGCACCCGATCCTTTGCGGCAAATTTAATTCGCAAGGGGGAAGTAACCGTTCAGGGGATATTGAAAAAACCGGGATATCGGGTTCAGACGCGAGACGCCATCGCGGGGCGGTTTCCTCCCAGCCAACCGATTGCCCTACAGCCGGAATCGATTGATATCGACATTTTATATGAGGATGAAGATCTGGTTGTAATCAACAAACAGCCTGGACTTGTGGTCCATCCAGCTCCCGGCCACCATTGCGGTACCCTCGTGAATGCGCTGCTTTATCACTGTTCCGATCTGAAAGGAATCGGCGGTGAACTCCGCCCCGGAATCTTACACAGACTTGATAAAGATACTTCCGGGGTACTGGTGGCAGCTAAAAATGATGCAACGCACGTCCATCTGTCGGCCCAGTTTAAATCCAGAACGATAAAAAAAACCTATCTGGCACTTGTTCACGGTGATATGAAAACAGGGTCGGCAACGATTTCATTGCCGGTCGGCAGGCATCCGGTTTTAAGAAAAAAGATGTCAACTCAAAGCCGGACGGGACGCAAGGCTGAGACGCACTGGCAAGTGATAGAACGCTTTGACCAGGTTACGCTTCTTGAGCTGCAAATCAAAACCGGTCGAACCCACCAGATCCGTGTGCACTGCGCCGCCCTCGACCACCCTGTCGTAGGCGATCCGGTCTACGGTCGCCGAAATCGAAAAAAAGGGAAACTAAAAAATGCAGCCGCGCAACTAATCCATACGGCGCCACGACAAATGCTGCATGCCTGGCGGTTGGGATTTATTCATCCGGGTGAGGAGAAACAGGTCAGTTTTGAGGCCCCGATTCCCTCCGATATGCAAACCTTGCTAAACGCTTTACGGAATCTTTAAGTAACAGTTCAGAGGTTCAGGGTTCAACGTTCAGGGTTAGGGGCAAGGGACAAAACGTCTATATCTTTAAGAATCGTTCTGATAAGGACTACGATAGAAGCGGTTTCAGGGTCCCAGATTACGCCAAAGGCAAGGCGCAAGCCGACGAAAAAGCGCAGCATACATAATAGTATGTGAGCATTTTGAGAAGGGTTGGAACACAGCCATTGGGTGTTAGATGGGGCCTTGGGACCGCTTCTAGGCTACGTCCTTGTTGTAGCATAACCGGCAGCATGCCAAACAGCGTTCTGATTCAGCCAAAGCGTTTTCTTCGTCTAAAACCAGATCCACCTCATCAAAAGTGCGGATGCGTTCGCCGGCGGGGAGTTCCGGCATCTGAGCCCGCTGAGACTGATTGAGGCCTTCAACGGATTCAAAGAGGGATTCGGGGATATGTTTTTTTAGAAGAGAGCCGGAGATCGGCGTAACGGGTTCATCGGAAAGGTATAGATGGATGGCTCTCGCCGCTCTTCGGCCGCCACCGATGGCATCCACGACCAGAGCGGGGCCGCTCGCCGCATCACCGGCGGTAAAAATGGAAGGGATGTTGCTTTGAAGGATTTCAGGGTCGGCATCGATCGTGTTCCAGCGGGTGATGTTTAAATCGTCCGCCTGCTTAAATCCTTTGACAAAGGTAAGATCCGGGCGCTGTCCAATGGCGCTGATAATCGTATCCACTTCAATAAGGGTTTCGGAGCCTTCGATGGGGACCGGTCTCCGCCGCCCACTGGCGTCAGGTTCCCCCAGCTCCATTTGCAGGTATTCCATCTGCTTGACATGGCCCGCTTCATCACCGATAGCCCGCACGGGAGCGGCTAAAAAGTGCAACTTGACGCCTTCATGTTCAGCCGCGACGATTTCGAAATCGTTGGCCGGCATTTCTTTACGGGTGCGGCGATAGATGATCATAACCTCTTCGGCACCCAGCCGGACGAGAGTGCGGGCACAGTCGATGGCCGTATTACCGCCGCCGACGACCGCGCAACGACGTCCGATGGGAATCGCTTCGCCTGTGGAACCGGCTTGCTGATATTTGGCGAAATGGGTCAGAAACTCTATCCCGGTGTAGCATCCTGTTAAATCTTCGCCTTTGACACCGAGGGTGTAATCGCTCCAGGCTCCGACACCCAGGAAAATGGCGTCATATCCGTTTGTCAACAATGTGTCGAGACTGAAATCGACTCCCAGTTGAACATTGGTTTTGACTTCAATCCCCAGCTCGAGGATTCCTTCAATTTCCCATTCCAGGACTTCCTTGGGGAGTCGATATTCGGGGATCCCATAGCGGATCATTCCACCCAGCTTGGGGTTGTCGTCGTAAATGGTTACTTCATGGCCCAGGCGGCGCAAAAAATAAGCACCGCTCAACCCTGCCGGTCCGCCTCCGACGACCGCCACTTTTTTACCGGTGGCCGGCGCACAGGCGATAGGGAGCCGCTTACCGGACTTCATTTCATAATCGGCCACAAACCGTTTCAGTTGATTTATGGAAACCGGTTCCTCTCCAATCCCTCTGCGGCAGAATGATTCGCACGGATGCGGGCAAACACGGCCGCATGATAACAGCAAAGGATTGCGTTCGCGAATGGTATTTACGGCCCCGATATAATCGCCCTTTTTGATTTGAGCGATATATTGAGGAATGTTGATTTCAGAGGGACAGGTCTGAGCGCAGGGCGCCAGGGCGTCGTGTTCCTGATTGAAATGCAGAAGCCTTTGGGACATGGTTCGGACTTTTAAAATATGCTTGGGACAAACCCGTTCACAGGCGCCGCAACCCACGCACTTGAGCTGGTCGACGATGGGGTAGCCATCGGGGCCCAAATGGATCGCATCAAAAAGACAGGACTTTATGCAATCCCCCAGACCGAGGCATCCAACTCCGCAGACACGTTTGCCCCCGTAAAGAACTGACAGAGCCCGGCAGCCGGGTACTCCCAAATAGGTATATTTATCATCGGCACGATCTCCACCCAGACATTCATTCAGAGATCGCAGGGGTTCGGCACTGCCGGGATCAACACCCATGACGGTGGCGACATTTACGGCCGATTCCATCCCGGCGATGACGCACACGCTTGGTGCCGCCTTGCCGTAGACAACGGCGGCGGCGGCTGCTGCACAACCGGTAAATCCGCAACCACCGCAATTGGCGCCGGCCAGATAACCTTCGACTTCGCCGATGCGCGGATCTTCATAGACATAAAATACCTTAGCGGCCACGGCCAGGACAAGGCCGCATAACGCCCCGAGTAAAATCATAAAGGATATGGCTTCGGTCACGTTTTACTCCTTAGTAAGTAATATTCACCCTGCCCTATACCATCCCTTTGAAGGCAAAAAAGGCAAGTGAGAGCAGCCCGGCTGTTACGAGACCGATGGAAGAATCCTGAAGCGGTTTGGGGACCCGGGCTAACAGAATCCGTTCACGTACACCCGCAAAAAGAATCAGGGCCAAACCAAATCCGATGGCGTAACTCAACGAGGATACAAGGGCTTGCAAAAAGCTGTATTCTTCATTGATATTAATAAGGGCTACCCCCATCACGGCACAATTGGTCGTAATCAGCGGTAAAAAAATTCCCAAACCGGCATACAGGGCCGGGATCGACTTTTTTAAGAACATTTCAACAAACTGCACCAGTGACGCAATGACAAGGATGAAGGCGACGGTCCGGAGATATTCCAGGCCATACCGTTTCAAGACGAATGTGTCCGCAATCCAGGTAATGGCACCCGCCATCACCAGTACAAAGACCACTGCCATCGCCATCCCGACAGCCGTTTCCATTTTTTTGGAGGTTCCCAGGAATGGGCAATTACCCAGATATTGGGCCAATAGAATATTATTGATGAGAATGCACGATATGGCCAGAACGATGTAGTCAGTCATCTGTACGCTCCTATTTTTGACCCACAAGATTCATCAAACACAGCATCAATCCGAGGCAGACAAAGGCCCCGGGTGCCTCGACCATAAATGAAAATGGTTGGAAGGAAGGGCCGAAGAGTTGAATCGGTTTTTCCCAGAAGGTTAACGTGCCGTTGCCGAATGCCTCACGCACGGCGCTCAGGGCCATTAAAGAAATCGTGAATCCGATTCCCATACCAAGACCGTCGGCCAGAGAACGCACAATGCCGTTCTTGGCCGCAAAGGCTTCGGCCCGGCCCAGGATAATACAGTTCACGACGATCAGCGGGATGAAAATACCCAGTTTTAAAAAAAGCGGATAGGTAAAGGCCTGCATGAGCAATTCCACGACCGTTACAAACGTGGCGATGATGATGATAAAACAGGCAATCCGCACTTTAGAGGGAATGACCTTCCGCAAAGACGAAACCAGTATGTTGGAGCAGACCAGTACAAAAGTGGTGGCCAGGCCCATCCCAATACCGTTTTCAACCGTTTTGGTGACTGCCAGGATAGGGCATAATCCAAGTACCAGTCGAAAAGGGGGAACTTCGGCCCACAACCCTTTGGTAAATTCCTGCGCGATCGATTTAGCCATCTTGTTACTCCTATTTGGAAAAACGCTTTAAATTTGTCGCAATTTGCGGTTTTAGTTCCTTATACAGTTTCCCCGCTTGAGTTACCGCATAACTGACGCCGCGGCAAGTGATGGTGGCGCCAGACATGGCATCCACCTGTCCCCCATCGGGTTTGACCTTGAAATTGGCGATGATTGGTAATCCCTTAAACTGATTGACGAAGGTGGGATCGCTTTTCGCACGCGATCCGACACCCGGAGTCTCGCTGTGCGTGGTGACACCCACTCCCAGGATCGTGTCGTCGGCTGTGTTGACACCGATCATCACACCGAGGTCGCCTCCGAATCCTTTGCCATAAACTTCAAAGGCAACCGCGCTGGGGATATTTTCAAAAATCCCCACAAAAATGTCCTTTTGCGTTTCTTGAAAAGGGAGTTTGAATCGATCGACGATGGGGTCATTGGATGATCCCTCTAAAATAGAGCGGATGGCCGGTCCTTTTACAAATTTAAGTTGCTGATATTCAATGCGCTCCATGGTGTTGTTGCGAATGGCAGCCAAAAGACCACCTGAAAAGGAGCTAAGGATGGTTAGGACGACGACCATTTTTATCATTTCACGCATTTTATAAAACCTTTCCAACGGCCCTGGGCCGGATTTTGTCCAGCAGTGGATTGACAACATTGATGATCAGAATCGCAAAAACCACCCCATCGGCATAGGCGCCGATGTTGCGGATAAGAATCGTTAAGATGCCTCCCAGGGCCCCGTAAATAAGCATGGGGATGCGATTGACGGGAGATGAAGAATCTTCGGTGGCCAGGAAAAAAGCACCGATAAGCGTATACCCGGTCAGCAGATGAAAAACAGGGCCGGCGAAGCGGGCTGAATCGGCTATTTGAAATAAAAAAGCGCTAACAAACAGGCCCGCTAAAAAGGCACACGGGATTTCCCAGCGAATAAATCCTTTCAGAATGAGATAAATACCTCCCAATATCAATCCGAGGCCGAAAGTGGCCCCGAGGCCTCCCAGCTGTTGCCCCAGCAGCAGGTCGCCGGCACTGAAGGAATCGACGGCTGAAAGCCCGAAATTTTTAAGGGCGGCCAGCGGATACAGCATGGTAAAACCCAGGTCGTAACTGACCAGGGCGTCGTCAAAATCAAAAAAATCGGGCCAGGAAACGGTCAGTATGGCGACAGCCAGCAGCGGGGGGCAAAAGGGATTGCTCCCGATACCGCCGAAGATTTGTTTGCCGATGACAATCGCAATAAAAGTACCGGTGAGAACCACCCACCAGGGTGTGGTCGCCGGCAGGAGCATGGCCAACAATAATCCGATTAGGGCCGCATTGCCATCGCTGATGGTGATCGATCCTTTGGAAACCCGGTTAAAAAGCAGTTCCCATATCATGGCCGTGGAGATGGAAAACGTCACCACGGCCAGCGCCGTTCCGCCAAATTGCACCAGCCCGAACAGAACGGCAGGCATCAAAGCGATAATGGTATGGTGGCTGCGCTCAGATATGCTCCTTCCCGAATGCCAGAAAGGTGCATGTGAAACGATAAATTTTTTGGAGTTATTCATTGGCCGCCTCCAGTAACCGGGTCCGGGCAAGTTCATATTTTGCCAGCCGAATATATTGAAATATGGGGATCTTGGATACACACACAAAACTGCATAGTCCGCATTGGAGACACGAATCGAGGTCATAACTTTCGAGCGCTTCTTCATAATGTCCGGCTTCCAAAACCCGGATCAGCATATTGACCTGCATCCGGGCCGGACAGGCACGCACACATTCTCCACAGTTGATACAGGGATAATCGGAAACATAGGGGATGTCTTTGCGGTCCTGGATCATTACAGCATCGGTGTCGGGTCGTACGGGAAAGTCTTCCGAATAGAGCGCTTTACCGGTCATCGGTCCGCCCAGAATAACCCGGTCGTGTTCATTGAGGGTGATATCGAAGGTTTTAAAAACATCTGAAAGCGGCGTACCCATGCGGGCAGCAACCAGAGTGCGGAATCCTTCTTTGGTAATCAGCGTAAATGTTTTGGTAACCGGAATTTGGCGCGTATCAAAAGCCGTCCCGAGCGAAGCCACCGCTTCAGCACTCATGAAAATGACCCCCAATTCCTCACAGCTTTTACCGGCCGGAACGATCTGCCCCAAAACATCTTTCATGATAAGCCGTGGAAGCCCTGCGGGATGGTGAGGTTCTACAGCTTTGGGCTCTGCCTCCAGGTGGCCGATGCCTTGAAGGGTATCGCGTGACAGGGCCATGATTACACTTTCCACGCGAGTTATGGCCTTAATGATTTTAATCCCTTTATTAATGGCAGCAATGTTCGATTGGACCATATACTGATTGGTGCATATCAAAAGGTCGGGATCGATTCCGCAAATAACAAGGGTATGAATGGGTGCCGCATCTGCGGCTATGGATTTGAGCGGAGGGTTTCCGGGTGTGCCGACAAGAAAATCCTGTGCGATCTGTAAACTGGGGTTCTGAGCCAATTCCATAAACTGCTGGTCAACCGTCTCTTCTGCATCCGTTTTAATTGAGATTTCCAAATAATTTTGAC
>CAZHAH010000216.1:0-9229 GCA_964530095.1 uncultured Desulfobacteraceae bacterium
TTATATAATTATTTCGGAAAGATATGTTTTCCGACTTTTTACGAAACCATCAATTTTTAAAATGATAATTCCGCGCTGTTATGGAAAAATATCTCATTCAACTCTGGACTAAAAGGGCATTTTCCGGAATCAACACTCGTCATCTTTGCCTTTACTTTTATAACCCTCTGAAACTTAGGATACGTAAAACATACCTTGACTCTTTATGCGCATTTACAGGCGAATCTATCTAAGTAATATCCATCTTGACAGCCACCTATTAAATTGCTACCCAATGGTATTTCCATGTGCCAAAAGTTGAAGAATATCAACGCAATCTCCTCCTAAAATCTGAATTGAACCCACCCGGGAATTTGGCAAGCAATTCGGGGCGTTAAGTTGAACTAAATATTTTGGTAACGTTCAAAAGTGTTGGCATCAAGTCTTTCTTAATCATCCGATGGTTCAAAAAGCTTCAGCCATGGATGTTAATATCGGCACGGTATGTGCGCGAATGGACCCTCGGGAAGCTCGTCGGAGATTCGTTGCTGCCTGCTGGGCTGACGATCCTGGCTGAGGAAGAGATTGACGTTAAGTACCCGGCATGTGTATTGTTTTAGGGAAAATATCTATTTTGGTGAATATCGGATTCACGGCCGATGGAAGGGCGATCAATGAACGATCGTTTGAAGCGACCGTAATTATTAGAGAGCTGGCAGAGGACCAATTGTGCCCGAGACTGCAACCTATTGGTTACCTCAACTTATAGCAGGGGTAACCTCCACAATCGTGGCGTTCTACCTGTGGCGACGCCGATCCGCTTCCGGGGCCAAAAATCTGATGGTTCTGATGATCGCCACGGCAGAGTGGGCGTTGCTTAGCGCGCTCCATAAAGTCAGCCCCGACCTGTCAACCAAGGTCTTACTGGCCAAGATTCAATATCTGGGCATCGTCACTGTACCCCTGGCCTTGTTAGCCTTTACCTTGCAATACACCGGTCGGGAGAGATGGTTGACCATTCGCAATCTGATTCTAATGGCCATTGTCCCGGGGATCACTCTAACCTTGGTCTGGACCAATGAAGGACACCACTTAATCTGGAAAAGGATTTGGCTCGACACCAGCGGTCCAATCCCAATAGGAGTTTATGATTACGGTCCCTGGTTCTGGATTTGGACCTTTTTTGTGTACCTAACAGTTCTGCTAAGCACCATTTGGCTTGTCCGAGCCTTCATTCGCTCCCAGCACCTATACAGAATGCAAATCCTGGTCATGTTGATTGGCATTGCTGCGCCATGGCTGGCGAATATATTGTATCTTTCCGGGCTCAATCCTTGGCCTCGCATCGACCTGACCCCCATCGCTTTTACCCTCACCGGTCTGGCCATTGGCTGGGGCCTGTTTTGGTTTCGGATTTCAGATATCGTGCCTGTGGCGCGCGAAACCGTGCTTGAAAGCATACCTGATGGCATAATTGTGCTGGATTATCATAACCGGATCGTCAATTTGAATCCAGCCGCTCAGAAAATTCTCTGCTTATCCGACTCAGAGGTAATTGGGCAATCAGCCCTTCTAGTGTTTGCCGATCAGCCTGTTCTGATCGAACGTCTCGGTGACGTGACAGAGCTGCGCTCAGAGATTATTCTTGGTGAAGATGATACCCAACATTACTATGATCTATACATTTCGCCACTTAAGGACAGGCAGGACAATTTTATTGGCCGCTTGCTTACCCTTCGTGATTTCACTCAGCGTAAGCAAACCGAGGAGGCATTTAAGAAGAGCGAAGTAAGATATAGAGCTCTCTTTGAGGCGGCTGATGACGCAATTTTCATAGCCAATGTTATTGATCAAGATCTTAGATTTGAGGAGTTCAACCCCAAAGCACTTAAAATATTCAATTGCAAAAATGAGGAATTGGCTAACCTGACGCCATTAGATATATCGCCGTCAAAACAACCTGATGGAAGTCTATCCATAGAAAGCGCCCTCCCAAAGATTCAAGAAGCACTTAAAGGCAAACCCCAACATTTTAACTGGCAACACTGCAGTCTAGACGGTACGCCTTTTGATGCTGAAGTTACACTCAACCGTATAACTATAGGTAATGAGCTTTATATGCAGGGCATTGTACGCGATATTACAGAAAAAAAGAGGACTGAGGAAGAAAAAAGAAGGTTGGAATCACAACTCCAGCAGTCCCAGAAAATGGAGGCGATAGCTACCTTGGCGGGAGGAATTGCTCATGAATTCAACAATGCTTTAATGGGAATTTCAGGAAATATTGAATTGCTTCAAATGAAACTCCCTGATGACGATGATGTAAGAGACTGTGCTGAGGCAATGAAGGTTTCCTGTCGACGGATGGCTAACCTGACCGTTCAATTATTAGCCTATGCAAGAGGTGGAATGTATCAGCCCAAAGCCATATCTTTAAGTGATTTGGTGAATAATACACTGCCTTCGATCAAGCACACCATCGATCCTAACATTCGAGTGGAGACTGATCTAATGGTTGACATCTCTAATGTAGTGGCTGACTTTGCACAGATGCAAATGGTGCTGGCAGCCGTGTTAAACAATTCTATAGAGGCCATGGACTGCAAAGGCCGTATTAGAATCATCACCAGAAACGAAGAGTTAGATGAGGAATTTGTTAAATCCAACCCCGACATTAATACTGGTGCCTATGTCTCTCTTGCCGTTGAGGATGACGGAAAAGGGATGGGCGAGGAAGCAAAGAGTAAAATATTCGAACCCTTTTTCACAACAAAGTTTCAGGGGCGGGGACTTGGAATGGCCGCAGTGTTTGGGATTGTCAAAAATCATGGTGGCTGGATCTCGGTTGATTCCGAATTGGATAAAGGAACGGTTGTTCATATTTACTTGCCTGCCGTAGACATCCAGATTAAAAAAGAGAAAAAACCTAAGACTGACTTGGTTGAGGGCAAGGGCACAATTTTGGTTATTGAGGATGAAGATATAATTATAGATGTAATCAGTCCAATGTTAAAGAGATTAGGTTACCGGGTTATTGTAGCGAAAACTGGCAAAGAGGCCATTAATTTTACGGAAACCTTTAATGGGAATATCGACCTGGCGTTATTGGATATAAAATTGCCAGATATGGAAGGTGGAAAGCTTTATCCTCGTATTAGGGAAAACAGACCGAATCTGAAGGTGATCGTTTGCAGCGGATATGCCATTGATGGTCCCGCCCAGGAGATCCTGGATGCAGGGGCTCAGGATTTTATCCAGAAACCATTTACGTTCACTGCATTATCTGGAAAACTAAAGGAGGTACTGGCGGCTGAATAGACACAAAAAACCTGTCTATGAATCCTTTCCAATATCAAATACCACATGTGACGAAGGTTTTCTTTTATCGCCCAGGCACGGCAGACCCGCAAATCTTTAGCCCTAATCGTGTCAAACTCTTCGCGCCTCCACCCACCGCCGGCCCGGATTACCTTTTTGTTGTACATCGCAGTTCAGTTTTCACAGTGCACAACCTGCCTCTATCAATTGACGGAATCTTTAGTCCTTAAATTAAAAATTTGTCAAATTCTTGGCAATTGTTCAACCCTGAAAAATTTTCCTTTCGCCTGATAATTTTTAAAAACTATTGATTTAATTATATATTTACTCTTTTGCAGGTCATTATTTGTTTTGGGCACACCTTTTGCGTGACCATTTTTTTGGCAGATCGCTGAAATTTTCGTTCAAGTGTTGTTAAAATTTACCGATAATGGATGGAAGGTTTGGAAGGTTCAGGGAAGAGGGAGGCCTGAAATGATGCAAAAAGCCCCAGAATTCTTATCCGTTACCCAGGCCGCAGATTGTTGCGGGGTCGGTTGAAATACAATCGGTTATTGGATCCGATCCAATAAGCTTCGTGCCGACCGGGTGGGAAGAAACTTCCTGATTCCGGTTGAAAACCTCATCTTCTTTCTCAGGTCATCGAATCGAAGCATTCCCGAAGAACTTCTCAATGGAAGCCGCCAGATCCCTATTTTCCCACCGACGCAAAACTGCTGGGAATCCCGCACCGGCACCGAGTTTAAGAGATTTTGTGCCGGCTGCATGGTCTACAAGAACGGATTGAATATCTGCTTTTTTGCCAAAGAGAGCGGGGGCACCTGCTGTGGAGTCGACTGCATCGATTGTCAGCATTATCTGGACAACTTCCTCCCGAGAATTCAGTTCATCCATCAGATCCGCCTGCCGGCGGCGGTTCATAAAAATTTGTTTTTATTGGGTGGAAACAAGAAGTGGTCGGAGTTGTTTCAGGTTCCTGAAAAAGACCTGATCGGGTTGGGAATTGAACACGTCATTCATTCGGATTCACTTGAGGTCGTGATTAACACCGTCAAGAAAAGGGCTCTGGGAGATCCAACAGTCCCGAGACGTTACCCGGTCTTTATTCGGGCAGGGGAAAGCGGAAAACAGAAGGTAGATGTATGGGTAGGCCCCCTGAGTGAACCAGTGGGTTCCTTCCTCGTTATTGCCGAAAGAGCGCAGAAATGAGGGGTCGTTTAGGCCGCATCAAATTTGATCATGAGGAAAAATTTTTTGCGGTAATTTCATTAATCATTATCAATTTTATTTAGGAGGCGTCACATGCAAAAGTTTAAGAAAAGTTTCATCGTATTGACAGGTATTTTGGGGTTCATGCTAATGGTTTCCGGAACCGTATTTTCCGCAGACACAGTATTGTTTGGGATCAACGTCCCGCTCTCCGGGGCCTATGCGAAACAAGGCGAAGATGAGCTGAAAGCCTACAAACTGGCGATTCGGATGCTGAACGAAAAGGGAGGCATTGGCGGAAAAAAAATCGTTTATTCTGTAAAGGATACAAAAACCAATGCCAACGTGGCGCGTGAAAACGCAAAGGCCTTTATCAAGGATGGAGCCGTTATGATGACCGGCGGCTCCAGTTCGGCCGTTGCGATTGCGCAGAGCGAAGAATGCCAGAAAGCCGGCGTCGTTTTTATGGCCGGGCTCACCCACTCCAATGCCACGACGGGGAAGAATGCCCATCGGCACATGTTTCGCTGGTATAACAACGGTCACCAGACGGCCAAAGCCATGGCGAAGATCCTCGTGGAAAAATATGGAAAAGATGCAAAATATGCATTTTTGTACGCCGATTACACATGGGGCCACACGGTGCAAAAATCGGTGCAGAATGTGATCGAAGAAGCAGGCAGCACGACGGTCCTGAATCTGCCGACCAAGCTGGGGTCCAAGAGCTTTATTTCCGCTTTACTAAAGGCCAAAAAAGCCAAACCGGATGTGCTGGTGCTCGTTCATTTCGGCGCCGACATGGTCAACGCACTTAAACAGGCAACGCAGTTGAAGCTTCGCGAAAAAATGGCGGTGGTGGTCCCCTTGATGGAACTCCACATGGCCCACGGTGTCGGGGCTGAGATCATGCAGGGCGTTATCACCTCCATGACCTGGTACCACGGACTCTCGGAAAAGTTCGAAGGCTCCAAGCAGTTTGTTGAAGCCTTTGAAAAAGAGTATCATAAAAAACCGGGTAATGCAGCTGCAGTTGCATGGGTGGACATTTTACAATATGCAGATGCCGTAGAGCGGGCCGGGTCATTTGATAATGTCAAGGTCATCCAGGCTCTGGAGGGACATAAATTCAGCTTGTTGCTTGAACAAGAATACTGGCGTGATTGGGATCATCAGGGAATTCACCCGACATTTGTCGCCATTGGCAAAGCGCCGGCCGAAAGCAAGGGCGAGTGGGATCTTTTTAAGATAATTGGTGAAAAAAGCGGTGACGATGTCACCAGAACCCGGGCGGAAAATCCAGTCGAGCTGGAACCCCTTGGATAATGAGGTGAAATCATGAGTCGTGTGAAAACATCTTCTATCGTACCGATCTTGTTGTTTTCCCTCATACTCGTTTGCACGGTTCAGGTAGCCGATACGCGGGACAAATCAAGTCTTCGGATCGGCTACCTGCCGCTGTTGTCACAGCTCCCACTAATCGTTTCCTATGAAAATGACCGCCTCAATTTCGCGACAATTCAACTTGAGCTTCATCGGTACAACTCCTTCACGTCTTTGGAGGCGGCCTTACGCGTGGGGGCGATCGACGTGGCATCGATTCCGGTGCCGATCGCCTTCAGTATTCTCGCAGACGGCCACCCGATTAAAATTCTGGGTACCTGTCATTCGGGCGGCTCGCGGCTTGTTGCTCGAGCAAAAGGCGATATGGAAACAGTGCGGGGGAAACTCATCGGAGTTCCCGGATTGGATTCCGGTGAAAGTCTGAGATTAAACGAAGTCATGGGGGAGATAAATTTAAAATTGGGCCTTGATTACAAAACCATCGGCGTCCCCTTTAGCACCGTCATCGATGATCTGAAGGCCGCCAAGCTGGATGCCATCTATCTCCCGGAGCCGTTCGGTTCGATCGCGGAAGCCGAAAAGATTGCCCATGAAGTCGAGGGTCAGGAAGGTCGGCTGACCGGTGGAATCAACACGGTCATTGTCATTCGCTCGGAGATTTTGAAAAAAAATGCGGCCGGCATTGAGGAGTGGCTCAGGAGTTTGGTGGCCGGCTCCCGATTCATCGAAAAAGATATCCAGACAGCCGAAGGACGTCAGACGGCGATCATTCAACGCCCCTATTTCAACTACGCTGAAGAAACCGTAGGCATAGCGCTTATCCAGCGAAAAGGGGGTTTGAAATTCGATCACTTTGATCCGGAGGTCGAGAAGATCAAGAAATATATCGATCTGGCCTTGAAAATGAGGCTTATTCTAAAGTCGGTTGACATCGATACCCTGTTGTCTTTGGAGCTAATGCAGAAGGTAAGTTAGCCCTTATGAATCCATTGATGAGGAAATATTAAAATGAGACGGTTCAGTCTAAAAATCAGAGGTAAATTTTTATTGTTGATTATTTTTCTGATGGTGCTGGTCAGCACAGCGATTATGGTATCGAACATCCGGCTTTCAAGTGATGGAAAAAACAAGATTCTGACCGGCGTCTCTAAAAGACTGGGGGATCTTCAGCAATCGAGTATAAGGGGATTCGGTGAATTCACCTCACTGGCCACGAAGGGAATCAAGGAAGCGAGCGGGGCGGCCGCAATCGAAAAGATCATTTCGATCGCCAAAAAAAATCAAGGCGAACTGACCGATGTTATCACCAAAGCCGCCAAGGAAGTGGGCGGCAACGTCACCCGGACCGTCGAGTCTCAAGGGGACATTATCACCGGCGGGCTGGATGAACTCCTGTCGAAATCCACCGATTCCATGAATGAAATAATCGAGTTTGACGGCAAGTCACAGAATGTTCTCGCCAATGTTGCGATTTTCAACATAGATGGGCTAAAAACATCCAGCCTGGATAGTATTCGTCGTTTTGCGCTCATCGTGGGCTCGGTTGAGCAGAAGTTGCGGGACATGAATGACCAAAACAACCAGGCGCTGGATTCGCTGCTCGTGGAAGTTATCGCAAAACTGGAGAACCCCGACGAGGGGAGTGAACAGCTGCTCGAATACCTGTTGGGGGCTTTCGAAAATTTGAAAGCGATGTCCGAGGAAAGGAAAGACGATCTTTATCAGGGGCTGATGGATGATTTTGAACTGCAGGCAAAGGTGATGTCTGAAGAATTGAAATTGATAACCAAGAAAGTTCGTTATGCCATTCAACGAGAACTCGGTGATTCGGAAACCATTCAAATGGGCAAAATGGACAACTTGATCAACGATCTGTTGACAAAGCAGATGACGATCCAGGATGACATCAAACAGTCGAGCGATGAACTGAGCCTGGCCGTCAACCGCTTAAATACCAATATCCCTATGGTACTCAGGGAAAATGGAGAAGAAACCCGCACGAAACTCGAAAAAGAGAGCAAAGCGGCGGCGAAAATGGTTGAAGTCGCACAGACGCAAGTCTCGCGCATAATAGAGGACAAAAGAATCGCGGCGGTAACCAATTTTGAAGAGAGCATTAATGCGGCAAACGGTCTTATCCAAGAAACATTGGATGAATCTTCTGCGAAAACCGTGACGTACAGCTTTGCCGTCGGGTTGGTGTGTGTACTTCTCGCCATTCTCCTGGGAACTGTGGTGAGTCGCAGCATCATAAAGCCGATCAATCGTGCCATTGTGGGACTAAACAATGGATCGGACCAGATCGCATCGGCTGCAGGGCAGGTTTCAACCGGCAGTAAGTTAATTGCAGACGGCGCTTCGCGGCAGGCCGCCTCACTTGAGAAATCCTCTTCATCGATCGAGGAAATTTCCTCGATGACCAAGCAGAACGCCGATAATGCCACTCAGGCAAATAACCTCATGAAGGAAGCCAACCAGGTCGTGAATCTGACAAATGAATCGATGTCTGAACTCACCGCTGCCATGGGTGAAATTTCAAATTCGAGCGCGGAGGTCTCCAAAATCATAAAAACAATCGAGGAAATCGCCTTTCAGACCAACCTGTTGGCATTGAACGCCGCAGTTGAAGCCGCGCGTGCCGGAGAAGCAGGTGCCGGTTTTGCGGTTGTGGCCGACGAGGTGCGAAACCTTGCCTTACGCGCGGCAGATGCCGCTCAAAACACCGCCGGACTGATCGAGAGTACGGTCAGAAAATCAAGGATGGTTCGGATATTGTCACCCGGACAGACGAAGCCTTCAAGGACGTGGCCACGCGTGCCTCCAGTGCTGCAGCGTTGGTCAACGAAATCGAAACCGCATCCAACGAACAGGCGCGCGGAATCGAGCAGATTAATCGAGCGATTGTCGACATGGACAAGGTCACCCAGGCAAATGCCTCCAATGCGGAAGAGTCTGCTTCATCCTCCCATGAGATGAGCACGCAAGCCGAGCAAATGCGGTCAGGGGTTATTGCGTTGATGAATACCGTCGGCGGCGGCCGTAAAATGGACGCAGGCAGGCCGCAGGCCGCTTAACCCCGCTGCCGGGGGCGCTTGCTGAACGATGCGGTGAAATTCAGGAAAGAATTATTTAAGTTTGGGTCAAAGGCAATCAAGTCCCGGCCCCTCCGGGCCGGGGCAAAGCCCCTGTGGGGCGGCGTGGGAGTCGAAATTCTTTAGGCCAGCAGATCTTTTTAATGGCAGCGAGCATTTCTGCCGAGATTCCGGCGAACAAGCTGATTATTACGCATCAATGTCTGTTCAACTCGAAAACAATCCTCTATTGGCAATATACAGCAATAATTCAGGCTAAATTAAGTAAACAAAGAATAGGGTAAAAATAT
>CAZHAH010000217.1:0-9191 GCA_964530095.1 uncultured Desulfobacteraceae bacterium
GAAGCGCTGGAGGATGGTTAAATCTTATTGAGATGCGTAGAGCAAAAGTGTTTGTTAAGGGAGATGTGTGTGTTAATGGGGACGCTGGTAAAAAAGTAAGAAACTAATCAATCAGCCGGTACCCGTTTTCACGGGCGATGGCCTCTCCCCTTTCGACGGAGTACCCGACGGCAGGAGGGCTTATCTCCAACCGCCTAGACAGGTCTCTGAGCGACATGCCCAACTCCTTCGTTGCCCAGAAGCAAAAAAGACTTCTTGCCGCCACCTTTGGCTGCTGCTTGCCTTTGGACAAAAATTCACGTGGCTCCATATCATAGATCTCTGCTACCCTTTTGCCAACCCGTTCCGCATCATACCCCAGGCGCTTCAATTCGTAACGGCGTTCGTATGCTTCATCGGCCTCTGAGAGCAAATTCTCTACAAACGCCGAGTCGCCCAAAATCCGCTCATCGCTCATCACATGTTCATGCCCCTGCCGTTTCAACTCCTTTACCTCAGCCCATCCGCCAACACTCCGAATCAATCCCCCGCCCGTAAGGTCTTCCCGCCGTCCCTGGTCAATTCCCCCTTCCATGAAATTGAGGTACCCCTTTCTCGCCTGACCGGGCGTCCTGCCAAAATATCCAAGGGCATATTCCACATCCTGCCAAGGTCTCTCTTTCTTGCCCATCAGCGCGCTGTGCCCGCAATAGGGGTATTTATTCAATTCTTTGATCCCCGGCACATTACCGGCACGGACAGGATTGAGGTGAATATAGCGGACAAGCTCCTTCAGGTATGCATCTTCCTGACAGACGATGGATTTGTATCGATTCTGAAAAAGCTGGCCGTGGCGTTTGTGGCGGCGGTTAAAGCTGACAGCGTATCCCGTAAGGAGCCTCCTCATTATCGAGGCAAGGGGAGCGAGTCCTGATCGAAAGAGGAAATGGGCATGATTTGGGATGAACACCCATGCGTAGCAGGCAGTTTCAGTTTGGGGTAGGAGTTTCGAAAGGCGCTCCAGGAAATCCTCCCGGTCCCTGTCGTTTACGAAGATCTTTCGACGCTCTATACCCCGGATCATGATGTGGTGCAGGACACCGGGCGCGTCCAGACGGGCTTGTCTTGGCATGGCTCAACATTACCTCCGCGCCAGATCCCCTGTCAACTTAGTTTTTTACCAGCGTTTCTTATTGGCCGAGGATAACACTCATTCCTTTCCGTCACTGGGCAGCACCGTACCTTCTTACATTACTTACAGGTTAGTAAATAAGTGTTGACAAACACGATCTGCTGTTACATAAAAAGGTTATTTTATATCATATATTACAGAGTCGACTATGAAACAGAAACTTTCCTCGAAAGATCGAAAAGTTCAAATTTTATCGGTTGCCCGAACCTTATTCGCCAAAAAGGGTTTTGCCGAGACAACTCTGGATGATATCGCCCATAAAGCTGGCATCACCCGGCCACGGGTTATTCAGCTTTTCGGTTCCAAAAAGGGAATCTATGAAACCATCGCGGCCACAGCTTACCGCTCCCACCCCATTGATAAAGATTTAATCGACCCCATTCAAAAAAAAGACGATTTTAAGGTGTTTGAGACCTTTGCAGCGCATATCCTCACTCACACCCAAAAGCGAGAGGAACGCGAAATTTTCAAGATTCTCATGTATGCTCGCCTGAAAGAGGACCGGTTTCATCGCGTTCATTTTCATAAACAAGACACCTTGATGATCAGCCGGCTTGAGGATTATGTCACCCAACGGATAAAAGACGGTGAATTTAAGGAAATAGATCCGCGTACCATCATCCATGCTTACCAGGCTATGGTTTCCAACCTGGCGATATATAAAAACGTCATGAAAAAGATGGATTTTGTGACCATCGAGGAACTCAGCCGGGATTGTGCGCGTATCTTTATTGAAGGTATTGGCCGCAATTCCGATTATAAATCGAAATCGACTTCCACAAACCAAAAGGAGTGACCATGGGAAGTAAACGTTTTGTCGACCTGAGCATCAGTATTGAGCCTGACCTCCCCAGCGACCCGCCCATGATGATCCCTAAAGTTGACTATGTCAATCATGAGATGGGCGCCGACCAAATGATGGATTTTTTTCCGGGCCTCAAAAAGGAGCAATTGCCCGGCGGTTTAGGGTGGGCGGTGGAGTTTTTGACCCTGACCACCCATTCCGGTACGCATTTGGATGCTCCTTATCATTATCATCCCACCATGGACAAAGGCGAGAAGGCCTTGACCATTGACGAGATTCCCCTGGACTGGTGTTTTAATAAAGGAGTGGTTCTTGATTTTCGGCATAAGGCCGATGGAGAAAGCATTACGGTTGAAGATGTCAAAAAAGAGCTGGTAAGAATCAAATACTCGATCAAACCCCTGGATATCGTTCTTATTCAGACCGGGGCCGATGCTGCCTGGGGGACGGAACAGTATCTGGTCAAAGGGGCCGGGATGAATCGGGACAGCACCCTGTTTTTAACCAAAAACGGCGTTAAAGTCGTTGGAATCGATGCCTGGAGTTGGGACCGTCCGTTGCCTTTCCTGGCCAAGGAGTTTCAGGAGACCGGCGATCCAAGGGTAATTTGGGAAGCGCACTTTGCCGGCATTGAAGTCGGCTACTGCCACATGGAAAAATTGGCCAACTTGTCTTCCATCGGAAGACCGCATGGGTTTACGGTCTGCTGTTTCCCGGTCAAGATCAAGGGAGCCAGTGCAGGGTGGACCCGGCCGGTGGCCATTGTGGATGAAGATTAATTCAAGTGCGGCATTGAAGTTGTCAATCCGGAGGGAGCGGCTTCCAGCCACGAAAGAAACGGTACCTCTTCGTCTATATCGCGGCCTGAAGCCGCTCCCGCAATAATTGAACCTATTGCCTGCTTAAAACACATCTTTTTTAAATTTTGGATACTGGTAAAACCATAACCCCAATTAAAAAGGAGACCAAAAATGAAACTTTGGAAAAATGCATTGTTGTTAGTCATTATCGCGGCGCTGGTATTTTCCGTACCGGTCGGGTCCGTTAGTGCCAAAACCTATAAAATTACCGTGGTTGCCGGTCACCCACCCATCTTTCTGTGGGTAACCTTATGTCGCGACTATTTTATCCCCGAAGTCAACAAGCGTCTGCAGGAAGCCGGCGGGAAGCACAAAATCGAATGGAACCAGGCATATGGCGGCACCATTGCAAAAATCGGAGGTGCACTGGAAGCCATCGAAGAAGGCATCGCCGATATGGGGTTTGTGGGAACCATTTTCGAAGCACCAAAAATGCCGCTGCACAACGTTTCCTACATGACTCCTTTCGGCACCGATAACATCGTTTATGTGGTGGATACCATTTCCGAACTCCAGGATAAAATTCCGCAGCTGGCCCGGGAGTGGACCAGGCACAACCAGATTTACCTCGGCGGGGCGGCTCTTGACACTTATGGGGTCCTGACCAATTTTCCGGTCAACTCCGTGGACGACGTAGACGGCCACAAACTCGCCGCTCCCGGACCATCCGCCAACTGGCTGAAAGGCACAGGTGGCGTCCCGGTCGCATCCAACTTGAACGAATACTACAACGGAATTAAAACCGGTGTCTTTGAAGGCACTCTGACCTTTATGACGGCCGCCTCCGCCATTAAAGTCCACGAGGTGGCACCGTATATATGCATGGTGAATTTCGGCTCCCAATTTGCTGGCGGCATCAGCATCAATAAGGATATTTTCGAATCCTTGCCGCCTGATGTCCAAAAAATCTTTAGTGCGGTCGGTAAGGAATACACTAAAAAACTGGCCGAAGCCCAGGCAGCCCGGGCCAACAAAGCCATGGAGACGATGAAACAGGGCGGTGCCAAAATCGTATATCTGTCCGACACCGAGCGTGCACGCTGGGCCAAAAAGCTGCCCAACGTTCCCATGGAATGGGCGGCAGCTATGGAGAAAAAAGGCCTGCCCGGCAAGGCCATGCTAAAAGGCTACCTGGACGGGCTGCGCAAGCGTGATGTAAACCTCGTCAGGGATTGGGATAAGTAAGCCGTGAAAAAAGATGCTCGTAACAGCCCGGCGGCGGCGCCCTCTCGCCGGCCCCGCCGGTTTTCCTTTGAGTTTGTCATTTCGGTCATGAACAGTATCGGGACCATCTGGGTCTTCGTGTTGCTGGTGATTATCAATCTGGATATCGGCGGTCGGGCAATCTTCAACCATCCGATTCGCGGAGTGCCGGAAATTGTCGCGATGTCCATCGTTGCTTGTGTCTTTCTGCAGATTGCCCACACCCTGAAAGTGGGTCGTTTGACACGATCTGATATTCTGATGAACTGGCTGAATGCAAATCATCCTCGACTGAAACATTTGCTGGAGTGCCTGTATTATTTAATTGGTGCCGGTTTGATGGCCATCCTATTCAAGGCCAGCATTCCGCTGTTTACCAAGGCCTGGCGCATCGACGAGTATGTGGGGGCGGAAGGCGATTTCATGGCGCCGGTCTGGCCGGTAAAATTGATTATCCTGGTCGGCTGTGTCGCCGGAATGATCCAGTTCCTGATTATGTCCTTAGGGAGTTTTAAACAGCTCGTAGCATCAACCCGCCATACCGGTGGAGGGAACCCATGACCGATATCCAGATAGGCCTGCTATCTATTGTCGGAATTCTGTTTTTAATCTATGCCGGCATGCATGTGGCCGTTGCTTTAACACTTCTGTCGTTTCTTGGCGTAGGACTGATAAAAGGCAACTGGGCTATTGCCAGTAAATTGCTTGCCCTGGCGGCCTCGGACAGTATTTCAGGCTATATATTTGGTGTCGTTCCGTTGTTTGTGCTTATGGGTATGCTGATTTCGGTTTCAGGTATCGGCAAAGACACATTTGATGTTGCCCATCGACTTTTTAAGGGTATTCGCGGAGGATTGGGTATTTCAACCGTGGCGGCCAACGCTGTTTTTGCTGCCGTTACCGGTATCTCAATTGCCTCGGCGGCGGTCTTCACTAAAGTGGCTGTCCCGGAAATGATCCGATTGGGTCACAAACCGCGCTTTGCCGTCGGCGTTGTCACCGGTTCATCCGTTTTGGGAATGTTGATCCCGCCCAGTCTGCTGTTGATTCTTTTTGGTGTCCTTACAGAAACCTCCATTGGCGATCTGTTTAAAGCCGGCATCATGCCCGGTATCCTTCTGTCGACTGCATACAGCGGAGCCATTCTCTTAATGGCCTATCGATTTCCCAACTATGTCGGCGCCATCGAAAACCCTTCAGGGGGTCGTGAGAGAGCCGAGATGAGCATCGGCCAGGCGATCTGGAAACTGACACCCATTGTCATGTTGATTGCCCTGGTTCTCGGCGGAATTTATGCCGGGTGGTTTACTCCAACGGAATCCGGAGCTGTCGGAGCTCTCGGCGCATTGGTTCTGGCGCTGGGAAAACGGAAACTGACCTGGGCCAGGCTTTGGCAGGTGCTTACCGAAACCGGGCATGTCACGGTTTCAATTCTTTTTTTACTTATAGCGGCGAACATTTATGGACGCATGCTGGCGCTATCCGGGATTACGGGTTTTATCGGAACTTGGATCGGTGAATCCGGTCTGGGATTGAACACTATTCTCGCAATATACCTAGTGGTCATTCTATTAATGGGTACGATTCTTGACTCAACTTCTATTATGATGATCATCGTTCCGCTGATTTATCCCATTATGCACAAGCTCGGCGTGAATTTTGTGTGGTTCGGACTGGTGACGGTCATCGCTATTGAGGTTGGGCTCATTACACCGCCGTTGGGAATTGCCGCTTTTGTCGTTAAATCCACGTTGGATGATCAAACGATTACGCTTAATGATGTATTCGCCGGCTCATTTCCGTATGTGCTGATCATGATTCTGGTTCTAATCCTGGTAGTCATTTTTCCTCAAATTAGTTTGATACTGGTAAGATGATGGTGTCATCTGCCAGGTTTCAGGCATCAGCGTCGCCTCTGGCGGCCGGAGCAACCAGTTTGATCGAAAAATTTTGAGTATGTGTTTGTCGAATGATTATTCAGCATTATCTTAAATCATCTAATTCACAAAATATTTAACGTAAGGAATGAAAAATGAGCAAATTTATTGTTACCGCAGCACTTACAGGTGCGATTCATACGCCCACGATGTCACCGCATTTGCCCATTACCCCGGATGAGCTTGCTGAAGAAGCTAGAAGGGCCAACGAGGCAGGAGCGGCGGTGGTCCACATTCATGCCCGTGATCCAGAATCTGGGCAACCTTCGGCCGACAGTCAGTTGTTCGGTGAAATTTTAGCAAAGATTAAAAGTAAATCGAACGCTGTCGTTTGCACAACCACAGGCGGAGGATTCGGTATGACTGTAGAGCAGCGAGTTTCTGTCGTAAAAACCTACAGTCCGGAGTTAGCCTCGCTTAATGCCGGTTCTTTGAACTTTGCGTTGCACCCAATTTTGGAAAAAGTTAAATCATTCAAATACGGTTGGGAATCTCAATATTTGGGGATGAGTGAAGATTTTATCTTTCCAAACACGTTTAAGACGTTGCGTGAGTTCAGTCAGTTTTTTGCTGAAGAGGATACCAAAGCCGAACTTGAAATTTATGACGCTGGGATGCTCAACAGTGTGGCCTTTTTATTAAACCGGAGCCATATCAAGAAACCCATTTACCTGCAGTTTGTGTTGGGAATTCTTGGCGGTATGCAAGCTACGGTCAACAACCTCGTTTTTTTAGTAAACTCAGCCAGGGAAATTATCGGTGACGATTTTGTGTGGTCGGCGTGTGCCGCCGGAAAAGATCAATTTAAAATGTGTAATTTAGCGCTTTTAATGGGAGGTTTTACCCGAGTCGGCCTGGAGGATAATCTTTATCTGGAAAAGGGAAAAATGGCCCAAAGCAGCGCCGAACAGGTTGAAAAAATCATTCGAATTGGCAAAGAACACGGTTTGGAACCGGCCAGCCCGGATGAAGCCCGGGAGTTATTGAATTTGAAAGGAAAGGATAAGGTCCGATTCTAATGAACTCACAGATCGTTATCGGACTTCAAAATGTTACCTTACGTTAAGGGATTCATATTTATTGCCCGGCACCAGCTGGCAAGTAAACAAAGGTGAACACTGGGCGATATTAGGACCCAATGGCGCCGGCAAGACTTCTTTGGTCAGGGCGTTAAGCGGAGAAGTGCCGGTAGTGAATGGGAAGATTTTTTCCCCCAAGCGTCTACAAAGGAGAACCGCACAGGATATGTTTCCTTTGAGCAGCATCAGCATCTAATTACACGCGAGGAAGACCGCAATGCGTCCCGTTGGTTCATCGGGGACCTCAACAGCGTCACCACAGTTTATGAAACACTAATAGAGAGCTGTTCTGATCCAGGTAACAGTGCCATTGATGTTGAGCAGATGGCCGCCCGATTGCAAATTGAGCATTTGCTTGAACGTGGAATCCAAGCGCTTTCCACAGGTGAAATGAGAAAGATACAGATCGCCCGTATGTTGATCAATTCTCCGCAAATTTTAATTCTGGACCAACCCTTCGACGGGTTAGATGGACATTCACGTAATGATCTGGCCCGAATCATTGATGAGTTGATGGATGACACCCGAACGGTGATTCTGGTTACCCATCGCCAAAGGGAAATTCTGTCCAAGGTTTCCCATGTTTTGGCCTTGCGAGATGGTAAGGTTATTTTTCAAGAACAGAAAGATGATTTGCTGACACCGTCGCTGATGGAGCGTTTATACTCATTTACCCCTAATCCGGCTTTAATTCTGCCGGGCCAAGCAGACCGCCGCAATACTGGCGCCGGGGCCTTTGCGGAAATTCTAGGGAAGCTTTAATGGGACATCCTATATTCTCCTTGTCAAGTTAGAATTCTACATTTCTAATACGATGTAAAATCAATTGGTTAGAAATCACTTCATTTCAAGGGCGCACTTCTCCTAATAGCATTTCAGCTATAATTCGGCGATTCTCCCACTATTATGAACTCTGCCTCTGATCGTTACGTTTATCCGGCCTTGTTGCCCCTGAGCAGCAGCGCCGATCATCCCTTATCCAGAGTGTTAAGTTCAGTGAGAGGCCCAGCATTGTCCCGCCAGAGGTCTTGTTCGCCCCTACGCACCACAACGGGCTCTCTCGCCGAAGTTGGAATATAGATTAATCGGTATTCATATATGCCGGGTCAAACACCTCTTGTCGTTTCATCAATGTCCAGGCTATCACCAGCATTTTCGCTGCAAGCTTTACCCTCATTTTGGTTATGATTCCCTGCTCACGCTGTCTACCTTTAAGCATTTTTGCAAAATAGAACCGGAACAACTCGACCCTTGAGGAGGCTACCTTGGCTGCCTGATACAACGCGTAACGAAGCTCGGTATTTCCTTTCTTGGATATTACCGGCACCGCTTTCTCGCTGGTCTTTCCGCTTCGACTCGCACACAAATCATATCCGGCCAATTTCAATAACTGCTTTCTATTCTCAAATCGGTTGGGATCTCCAATGGATGCCAGCACCCGGGCCGATATATACGGCCCAAATCCAGGAATGCTCAAAAGATAACTGTAATCGCTAAATTCAAGGGCGATATCTTCCATTTGGGTCTCAGTATCTTTTAGCTGCTGACGAACCTGGCCGAGTTTGTCTACTAATAGTTGTGATTCATACTCTGCTGCCTCTCCCATCGGGCATCCCACAGAGTCCACGGCGAGCTGATGAATTTTCCTCAATCTCAACAACTGAGCGGCCCCCCGGCGTGATCGGGTCACCATCTTAAAAAACTGATCAAAGTCCATTCCAGCAATTTTATCCGGGTCCAGGCACCACTTGACAATGGAAAGCGTCTCACTTTCACAAGCACTGTAAAATGTATCCAGCTCGGGAAAGTATTGAGCCAAAAGATGGTTTCGGATCCGCACCCGCAAAACGTGTTAAAAGAGAAGAAGGTCTTTGATGCACTGGAATGGATCGCCGCCATGTGTTCTCACGTACCTAATAAGGGAGAACAAATGGAGCGGTACTATGGTTATTACAGCAATGTCTCTCGTGGAAAGAGGAAACAAGCAAACCAGGATGAACTAATATCTTCTATTCTGGAACCGGACGGGTCGTCAAAGGAATATCGAAAGAACTGGGCCAGGTTGATTCAGAAGATCTATGAGGTCGATCCTCTTACATGCCCCAAATGCTCCGGAGCCATGAGAATAATCAGCGT
>CAZHAH010000218.1:0-9094 GCA_964530095.1 uncultured Desulfobacteraceae bacterium
GATAAAACGCCACTATCCCGGTCATCGGAAGTCCCCAATAAACCAGTTTCCCGACCACCCCCCGGGGTTGATATAAAAAGCGGGCGATGTGCAGCAACTGACAAGCAGCACTGATACCGAGGCAAACCCATAGTGTAACCATAGAAATATCGACAGCGAAACTAAACAAATCACGTTGGGCAATGTCGGTAATGATTCTGGTACTATCTTGGAATAAGTGGGAGAACCGACGCCCGGTGGCTGTTTCAAAATAGGTAAACTTGAATATTCTGATGGCGTATAAAAGCCCTGTGTTGACCAAAACGGTTGTAAAAAACAGCAGGAACGTCTGGATACCGACCTTTAATACCCGATAGGCGTAATCTCGAATAGGAGAGAAATTCAAATCTTGCTCCTGTTTAATAAGGTTCGGCTTCAGGGATCACACAAGGCTCGCCGTCGCAATGATTCACTTCGACGGTTAAATGCTTAATTTCCTTAAACTCTTTCAACAGGTTTTTGTAATATTCAGGGTTTTGCGGGAAATGGGTCACCAGCGAGACGATGGCCGCCAGTTGGTTGGTTGCGATACGCCAAATATGAATATCAGTCACACGATTGTCTGCATCGGATTCGATTGCGGTATAAATGGCTGAAACCGTCTCCTGGCTCACATCGCGGTCAAGCAGAACGCGGCTGGTGTCGCGCAGCAATCCGTATGACCACTGCCCGATAATTATACCTCCAACTACTCCCATCATGGGATCCATCCAGACCCAGCCGAATATTTTTCCGGTTGACAAGGCGATGATGGCCAAGACGGAAGTCAGCGCATCGGCCAGAACATGGAGGTATGCCGCACGCAGATTGTGATCGCCATGGTGAATGTGATTTGTTCGATCATGATGCGAATGGTCATGAGTTCCCTGCAGCATGTAAGCGCTGATGACATTGACGATTAAACCGATGACCGCCACTGCTATGGCCTCATTGAACTGAATCGGAGTTGGGGCAAACAGGCGTTCTATCGATTCCACCGCCATCAAAAGTGCAATGACGGCTAACACCACCGCGCTTGTAAATCCTCCCAGAACACCCACCTTGCCGGTACCGAAGGAATAGAGCGGATTGTCGACGTGTTTGCGCGCATATCTGTAGGCAAACACCGTAATGCCTAAGGCAACGGCATGGGTCCCCATATGCCACCCGTCGGCCAAAAGCGCCATGGAGCCGAACAGAAAACCGGCGCTGATCTCAATCCCCATGGTAAACAGAGTGAGGATAATAACCCGCTTTGTCCTCTGCTCACCGTGTTCATCGCCGATATAGAACCGATGACTGTGCTTCCATTCTTCGAGATGATAAATATGCATAATTAATTCCAAACTACTTGATAATTGGTTGCATTTCAACTATATCCTTCAATCGTCATGTCGGATAACGAAGAATCCATAAAGATCATTGCCGAGCAGATCGTTCGCGGTGGCCGGAACGTTTTTTTTACGGGCGCCGGAATTTCGACTGAAAGCGGCATCTCTGACTACCGCAGTAAAGGTGGTATCTGGGATAAATTTCGTCCGGTCTATTTTGACGAATTTATGACGTCGCGGGAGTCTCGTATCGAATACTGGCATCAAAAGCATGAACTCTACAACGATCTCCAAAATGCCAAACCCAATCCTGCGCATATGGCCCTTTGGCGGCTTTACGAAATGAACCTCCTTGAAGCGGTCATTACTCAGAATATCGACGGTCTGCACCAGATGTCCGGGCTCCCGCAAGACAGGGTTATCGAGCTTCACGGCAACACCACCCGCATCCGCTGCACGCGTTGCGGAAACCTTACCGATACCCACGAAACCCACGCACGGATCGATGCCGGGGATCCAGCGCCGGAGTGTCGCTGCGGCGGTTATTTGAAACCGGACACAATTTCTTTTGGCCAATCCATGCCGGCCACTGAGGTGGACTCTGCCATCAACCTCTCAACAAAATGTGATTTTTTCGGTGTCGTGGGGTCGACACTTATTGTACAGCCGGCCGCTCATATGCCTTATCATGCCAAAAACAATGGGGCCTTTATGGCGATAATCAATCTCTCTGAAACCCCATGCGATAATTTGTGCGATGTGCTTATCCGCGCAAAGGCGGGTGAAGTCATGCAAAAAATCCTGAATAAGGTTGAGCAATTATCAGTGTCCATCCATAAATAGCATCTTTCGGCCCATGACATCGTTCTCCCATTTTTGCAATCCTCAACGTAGCCACACTACGCCTGCGGCTGCAAAAATGCTGTGACCTCGTCCTGAATCAAAATCTACCATTTCTTGATGGACACTATCTACAACCTAAATGCCTCATTTAGTCTTTGACGTCTTATACCCCCAAACATCCCTAAGATATTGATCGCGACTGGATCCGCGCCTGTAAAATTTATAGCGCAGCGGATTTTTGCGGTAATAGTCCTGGTGATATTCTTCTGCCGGATAAAACTCGGTCGCCGGCACAATTTCCGTGACAATCCTCCGCGTGAATCGGCCTGACTTTTGAAGCTTCTCTTTTGACGCTTCAGCCGCTAGATCGTCAATAAATCGGCAAAATCTATCTTTGTGGGGTCGTAAAGAATCTGAACCGACTCGGTATGTTTGGTTGACCCAGAGGAAACGTCTTTGTATGTCGGATTTTTAGTTGTACCACCGGCATATCCGGCCGTTGTGGATATGACTCCCGCCAATTTGTCAAAGGGCGGTTCCATACACCAGAAACAGCCGCCGGCGAATGTGGCTTTTTCAAACCGAATGGGTGATGGGTTGACTTCGCCTTTCGCGACTGCGAAGGGCACTCCCAGTGTAAATAAAGCTAAGATACCACCCGTTATTATTAAGAATTTATCCATAGCAAACACCTCCCTTTCATTTAAGAGGTTGTTTTTGTCAATTGACCGATGTCCGGATCTAATATAAGCATGTATTGCCGAATTGCATTCGAATAAAACAAAAGGAAAGAATAATGGATTTGGAAAATGCCATTAAAACCGCCATAGCGATGGAAATCAAAATCCGTGATATTTATCAGGAAGGCGTTCAAAGTATTCAGAAAGAAGCCGGGCGGCGCATCTTTCAGATACTTGCAGATGATGAACAGTATCATGTTGATTATCTGGAAGACATATTGGAGCGGTGGCAAAAAACAGGGAAATTGACAGCTGAAATACTAACTTCGACCCTGCCTGCAAAGGAGGTAATTCAAAAGGAAGCCGAAAAACTCCAAAGGCAGATGCGTAAAGACGATCGCGGTCTTCGGCAGCAAATGCTGAGCAAGGCGCTCCGGATGGAAATCGAGACCAGCAATTTCTATCGTAAGATGGTGGACCAAATTTCGGATGAAGCAGGGGAGATGTTCGCGCAGTTTCTGGAAATAGAAGACAGGCACATTAAGGCAGTCGAATTTGAGCTCGATTATATCAGCCAGACCGGATATTGGTTTGATTTCAAAGAATTCGACATGGAATAACAAACCAAAGAAACCGTTACAGATTCAGAAAGAGAAGAGAAAAAATGAATCTTACCCGAGAAGAAATACTTACGGCGCTCAAAAAGTGGAATTCAGCCTGGGACAATCACGATCTTGACGGCGTCATGGAACTTTTTGATTCAGAAGTCCTATTCGACAATTGGACCGGTGGACAAGCCCGGGGCAGGGACCAGCTTCGTCAAGCATGGGCACCCTGGTTTGAAAATCATGGGGGATTCAAATTTACCGAAGAAGAAACTTTTATCGATGAAGAAATGCAGAAGGTTCTCTACCGCTGGCAGCTCGACTGGCCCTCATTTGAGAAAGGGCATGAAGGTGAGCCCGAGAAAAGACGCGGCGTCGATGTAATGCATTTTAAGGATGGGAAAATAATCCAGAAACTGACATATTCCAAAACTACTCTGGAGATCGATGGCAAACGCATAAAACTTTGTGCTTCATCATAGGGCAATAGTCTTTTGTTATACCGTTTTAAAAGACCTGGAAAGGAGCTGAAATGATCCACGTAATTGCAACCATTGAACTCGTTGAAGGGAGTCGAGAGGAATTTTTGTCTATTTTTCGTAGCAATATTCCGAAAGTAAAGGCTGAAAAGGGCTGTATGAGCTACACGCCAACGATCGACGTCGATTCCGGTATCCCCATTCAAGATCCTTTACGAGATAACGCGGTGACGATAATCGAAACGTGGGAAAGCATTGAAGCGCTACATTCACATCTTAAGGCACCCCATATGGCCGAATACCGGGAGGCCGTCAAAGATCTCGTAAAAAAATTAAGTCTGCATGTGTTTGAACCGGCGGGATGATCGCTTTTACGGAAAACGTAGAGGATACTTAGAATGGAAGAGCAAATCGTTTTCGGCGACCGTATGATCACGGCAAATCTGCCAGATACCGTCCGGATTGCTCCGCCTGGGCTATCGACAACCCTTGCACCGGTCAATGATATCGAGGAGACGATCCGGAAAGCGCTTCAGAAGCCTATCGGCCGCAAACCGCTCAGCCAAACAGCCAGACCCAACATGAAAGTAACCATCGCCTTTGACGATCCCACGGTGCCCTGTTTCGCACCGGTTTGGGAACCTGCCATCAAACTGGTGATCGGTGAGCTTGAAAAAGGAGGAGTCAATAAGAATAATATCACCTTGCTTTGCGCCAATGCACTTCATCGCAAATTTACGCGACGTGAATTGGCGCAGATTCTGGGAGAAGAGCTGGTCAAAGAATTCGGTTACCGGCTAATCTGCCATGACGCTGAGGATTTTGAGAATCTAATTTATCTAGGGAGGACTGTTTCAGGTTTCGACGTCGAAATCAACAAACTGGTTGCCGATTCGGATCTCACCATTTATGTCAACACGGTTGTTTGGCGGGGGTTTAACGGCGGATGGAAATCGATCTGTGTGGGACTGGCATCCTACCGGTGTATCCGCTGGCACCACACACCGGACAGCATGTCCATGTCGATGGATAAAAACCGGATGCATGAAATCCTCGATGAGATGGGAGCTGTGGTGGAGGAAAAAATCGGCGCCGACCGGATTTTCAAAATCGAAACCGCGCTTGCCAACCCGCTTGAGGTTCATAACGTATGGGCAGGACGTGTATTTGAGACCCGCCAGGCCGCTTTGGAAGTCATGAAGTCGCAGCTAAAACCGAGACGCGAGATTGTCGCGGAAAAAAGCGATATTGTTCTATACGGCATCCCCAACTGGAGTCCGTATGCGGCTTTTTCGGTCATGAACCCGCTTCTCACTTTGGTATCAACCGGTCTGGGCTATTTTGGCGGTGTGATTGAGGCCATGGGAAAACCCGGCTGTTCGGTCATCCTGGCGAGCCCATGTCCGAACATATGGAATCACACGCATCATCCCACTCACCGGGAAATATGGGACCAAATTCTTAGCCGATACAAAGATCCATATGAAATCGTGGATCTGTTTGAAGAGGATTTTGCCCATCGGCCTGAATATATCTACAAATATCGATACTGTTATGGATTCCATCCGATGCATGGGATTATGACAACCTATCCATTAAAACGGCTGCAACATGCCGGGCGGGTCTTCGTGGCAGGGGCGGAAACGCCGGCTTTGATTGAACACCTGGGATTTGAACCCACCGCCAATGTCGAGGAGGCGATTGCGAAGGCTCAGTCAATTCACGGTAAAGACGCATCGATGGTGTTTGTCAAATATCCGCAGCTTGCATACCGTCAATAATCTATTCCTCAATCGATCACAAAAGCGGTAATAGCCAAGATTCGATCGGGCAATTTGTAAATCGAGGCCTCAAACCGATCCTGCAATTTGCGTAAAATGGGATTTTCCCTTTGATAAGCTTGCGATACAAAAACATTGAATCAAAACCGACTGAAATTTCGACCCATCTTTGTTACCTATTTCGTACCGGGATCATTGCTCTTGTGTGCTTGGATTTTTATTTCAGATTAATTTAGAAATCTTTAAATCTGATGTCTTTCCCTAAAATACAATATATTGCACCGCGGTTGTTGGCCGAGGATCTTTCATAAAGAAGGTTCATTTGTGGTATCCATTTGTTATCATAAGCATTAAGCAATTTGCCATAAATAGTAGGTATCAAATGCAGGGTAACACTGAGTTCAGGGGATGCGATAGTGGTCCCGGAACCTTCAGTTAGGATTATTTAGACACAAAACCATAATGACGTTTTCCGCATTCTGGACAAAAACTATGACTGAATTGTGCCTCTGAATGTTTTGAAACGTAGACCTCTACTTCATTCCAATTTCCTTCAGCATCTCTGATTTTTTTACAAAAAGAACATATCGGAACGATACCACGTAGTATCTTTATTTCCTCAAGATAATCAGAGATTCTTTTATTTTTTTCTCCCAATACTATGTTCATGTATATTAGTTCCAGATGGGACTGAATAATATCACGGAAATTCTTGATAAGATTTTCACAGGTCTCATTATAGGCATTCTCTTTATTGTCAAGCACGCAAATAGTTCCAAAGGGTTTTTCGTCTGGAAAAATAATCGGGAAACCCAAATAAGAAATCATGTTTAATTTAATATCAGGATTGTTTTTCCATTTTTTATCTTTAAGTGCATTGGGCATCAAAAGTTTGTCGTTTGTATTAATCACAGTTTCGCAATACAACCCAGATCCCAAGAAGTGCTCATGATCTCCAGGATCGTAAGGATTACCTTCACTATTGCTTGAGACGAAAACTTCGATATCAGTTTCAAGGAGTCGCATTATGAGTGCAGCTGGTATACCAATCAGTTCAGCCATTATATCAACAACGCTTTGCCATTTCTTCAATGTCTCTTCTGGTAGTTCAATTTGCGGGATCTGTATTTTTTTTTCCATAATTTTAGCTCCTAACCAATGATTATATAGTTTTTTTCTTGGCTATTACCTTTAATCGTTTTCCTGGATAACATGTCATTTGTGGTGTTAGAAGGCAAAAGCTTTGATTTTTTTTAATCGTAAATTTCGGTTTGATTGAAGACAGCCGAAAGACGTTTTAGAATTCGGCTTTCAGTACATTTATCTTGATCCCAAACATATCAAATTACATTTCTTGGTTGTGATATCATCGTATCCATGGATCCTGAATTGGAAAATGCCAGCTTTACCCTCCCTAAAATGAATATGACAAAAAATTGACCCTGTCGATATGTTGCCTTTCATAGCAGTAAAACAGCTTTGGGAACTGTGTGATAGGTTGGAGATATATGCACGGTAAAGAAAATGATCTAAAGTTCGATTTCGCATTTCATTAACAAACACCCGCCTTCGTGAGGAATAAGTTCGTGTGACTTCAAATCCACGGTTTTTTCTACCTCAAATCCACACCGCCTATATAATCGTTGGGCATCCCTGTTGCCAGCAAGAACCATAAGGCTCAAAGCTGTAAAGCCATTTTTATGGGCCTTTTTCTTTGTTAATGAAATTAGTTCAGCACCAATTCCCTTTCTTTGAAATCGCCCATCAACACAAAGGGCATTAAGGAACAAGCTATCCTCTACACGAGAAGTGTAAAAAGATCTGAAATGTTCAAGCCGATCTTTTGGTAAAAATTGCTTCATTTTGTCTGTGATTTGATGAAAGTATGATGGATACGAGAGCGATACACCAATGAGATTGTGGTTGTATTCGGCTACAATTGCATTCTTGTATGAATAATGTGAATTATCAGAACTTAAATTATGGGCGACCATTTTTACAGGAGTCATGTCCGGAATCAGATCGTGAAATAAATATTCGATGACTCCCTGAGATGCAATATTTGCAAACTCAGCTATCACGGGGCAATCTTCTTGTTTGCCGTTTCGATAAGAGATTGTCATAATAATCTTCTCAATTAACAAAAAGGAATGCTTTACATAAAGCTTAAATGAGATTCATAAACAGATAGATTGAGACTATCTCAGCAATTATGGGTTTGTCAAAACGGTTGTTATCTTGTCAGATCTCAAACATATCATTTTGTAAAATTTGATTGTGATATCAATTTGCCGTATCATCATGTTTACCTTGATTTGTGTGTAATTTCAACCCCTAACCCAAAAGGAGGTAGGTATGAAAGTATCAAAAGCGGCAAAAATCTGGATCGATTGCCACATGGCTAATTCCAGGAAAAACACAGTTCGAGCGTACGAGGGAACGATTTTCAAATTTATAGACATTTTCGGTGATAAAGACATAGCCGATGTCGATACCGATGACGTCCTATCTTTCCTGACCGTGCCTACCAATGGCCGAAAACAATAAACCAAAAAAGCTGCTATTCCCATTTAAAATCCTTCTTTAATTTCGCAAAAACCAATTTTGAACCTGATCTAAATGATCCCTGTGACAATCCGATGATGAAAAAGATTTTCAGAGCCAAGGTCACAACACACTGGAACATCATTGACACAAAGTGAAGCTGTGCGCTCAAAAGAGACCGTTGACGAAGTCATTTTCAGAACGACCAACATCAGAAATCGGGTCATCCTGGAATTGATGGCAAGGGGTGGGATGCGAATCGGTGAGGTGTTGAAATTGAGGCTCTGCGATATACAAGGCAGAAAACTGATTTTGCAGGAGCCCAAAAGCGGCAAAGAACATGAATATGTGTTTTTACCTCAGAAATTGGCTGATAGGCTAAAAGCGTATGCCAAGTCCGTCTGCAAGCAACCGACCGACCGAATCTTTCCCATCTCCTACGAAGGTGCCCGGGTAATGGTGGCGAAGGCCGGAAATTTGGTTGGTATCAAATTAAGGCCCCATGACCTTCGTCGTCATTCGGCAACACATGCGTCTCGGTCTGGTCTTCCGATTGAAATCGTTTCGAAGTTAATTTTACGCCATGCAAACCTATCAACGACTCAACTTTATTTGGGAAATATCAGTGACTGCGAAGCAATAAAATGGATCGAAAATCTGTACGGATAAAATGAAATGGGGTGAATCCCTGCTCTGGGTTCACCTCGCCTTTCACTTTGTTATCACAATTATTTTAACCACCTGATATGTTGGAGGTCATAGCAGTTATGTTGTCCCTTTAGTTATGTTGTCTGTTCTTTTCTACTTCTAAAG
>CAZHAH010000219.1:0-9074 GCA_964530095.1 uncultured Desulfobacteraceae bacterium
GCTAAAAGAAAGCTTATTTTTTTACTTGACTTTCCCCGGATTAACTAAACTGAACGATTGAAGCTCCCCGCAGCAAGCTACGGGGAATCTTCCCCCGTAAGGAATTCTGCCTAATTTTTGATTCGCTCGCTAACCCCGCGGCAAGCCACGGGGAATACGCTCGCTGTTGCGGTTCAATTCAGGTCGAAGGATTAGATGTGGCGTATGGTGAAACGAATTTTCCAGGAGGAAGATCAAAAGCGATGATGATGCGGGTGAAAATGCTAAAGTTGGGACCGGGTTTTGTATCAGTTCTGAAAAACGAAACCGGTTCGATTATGATACTCGCATTGATGATTTTGTCGGTGCTGACGATTCTGGGTGTAACGGCGGTAAAAACGGGCAACACCGAATTACAGATCGCGGGTAATCATTATGTGTCTGTTGCGGCGCTTTATGCGGCCGAGTCAGGTGCCGTCGAAGCGATAGAACGCTTGCGGGGTGAATCCTCGGATGCGAACTATGTGGGCGACCCGGCCGCGAATTCGGATCAGTGGTGGTCTGCTTATCTGTTATCCCAGCAAGGATGGCAGCCTGCAAGCGATGACCCGGACTATGATAGCAACTATCAAAATTACATTCCAACCACAGCCGATCATACCAATACAAGCGTCACGGCCAACAGTCTCCAGACAGATATATCCTATTTAGTCAAGATCAGGCACAAACGAGAATATGATGCTGAACAAGCGGGGCATACCGTGGCCTCGAATCATTACTACGACGGGGACGGAGACACTTCAACGCATAGTGCTTCGGCACCCGGCAATATCATTTACCATGGTTATGGTGATCCTTCCAATCCCACGACCATTGTTAAATTCACGACAGGTTCCACGACCGACTCTCAACCGGTTGAAGTTATAAGCGCCTATGGTCTAAGTTCTAATTATCAAGGACAAAGCACGCAAATAATTGAGGTAGAAGTTGTACGCAATCCCGGTCCACCCATTAACTCTGCACTATATGCCAAAGGCGATGTTACCGGTAACGGCAGTTCCATGAATATTAATGGTAACGATAATTGCGGCGCTACAGCAGCAAAACCGCCTGTTTATACGATGAGCCCATCGGTGGTCATCTTAAATGGTACACCCACTTTAGCCGGGAATCCGTCGACACCGCAATCCGGTACTGAAAACATCGATATTGAATCATTTGTAGACCAATTAAAGGATTCAGCAACACAAACACTAACATCTGATCAAAGCGGGGTCGCATTTGGGAACAGTTCAGATTTTGTGACGGTTTACTCCGACACGGCGAATCCTCTCAATATTAACGGTTTAAAATTACAAAATGTGACCGGTTACGGCCTGCTATTGGTGGAAGGGGATTTGGTTCTGGGTGGTGGATTTGCCTGGAATGGAGTGATCTTAGTTACCGGAACACTTACCTTCAACGGCGGAGGATCGGGCATTAATATTACAGGGGCGGTTTTGGCAAATCAAACCGTCGATGTAAATGGTAATGTATTCATACAATATGACAGTTGTATGAAGGAAAAAGCGCTTAATGCAGTTGGAATGCAGATCCTCAGTTGGCGCAAAGTCTACTGAGACTGCGCTTTAAGGAGGGCTTCCACTTTGTCGCCCATAGCATAAATCTCAACGAATTGATCGGTATAAAGATGGCCAAGTCGGTTGGCCAGAATTTTATTCCTAAACTGAGTTAAATCATTGGCAAATTGGTAGAGTGCTTGAGTTGTCATCATGTTGACATTTTTAAATCGCTTTTTAAGAAGAACGAATTCATCCATATATTTAAGGTCGTTTTCAGCCTTTTTGTTCGGGAGTGATGCCGATTCAGTTTGGGGGAGTAATTTGGATTTGGCCTTTTCTAAACGGGGTTTTGATTTTTTTATGAGGGTAGAATCCTCGGGTTGGAGACGTTTTGATTCTTTAATGTTTTTAATAAAATTTCTTTGAAAGCCGACAAGCCCGTCGTAGACGCGGAAATATACAATGTTCCCTTTTTCCCAGTAATGGCTGGTTTTAAAATGAGCATTATTTTTCAACTGAATAATATAGTCGGCAAAACAGAGTGTGGAGTAAATGAGAAAGACGAAAGCGGCAAGAAATGGAAGCACTTTTTTCATTTTTTATTATTGGAGCAAGATAATTTGTGAAGGTTTATCTAATAGTTTATTTGAAATCAAAACCAAAGTCAATATTCGACAACCGATGCGCGAGGTTTATTGATGAAATTTGAGCGGTGGTTATCAGGTGTAATATTAGAAAACAAGGGACTTGGTTATAAGCTGAACATCATATTCGGATTGTTTTTTTTATTTCCGATACTGGGGTTTATATTATTTTCGATCAAATATGGGATATTGCAAGATCGGTATTTGCCGCTGTTTTTTTTTAGGCGTATTGGCGTTTTCATTTTTTGGGTTTTTTATATTACGCAAATTGTTTGATCAGATTCGGAAGATATCGACCAGCATCTCGGAGTCTGCGCTAAGCAAAGCAGAAGGGCAGGGAGTAGAAAAAGGTGAAGATGAATTGCAGAACATTGTCAAGTCCTTTAACGCCATTGAAGATCAATTTAGCCACACGCTGGGACAGCTTGAGAAACGCATATCGGAGGTTTCGATTTTAAAGGAAGTATCGGAGCTTTGCTATGTGACTTTTGACCCGGAGGAGATTTTGTATGTCACTTTGGAGCGGGCCTTAATGTTAATGGATGGCGATATGGGTTCGATATGTGTATTGGAGCACCCGAAGCGAAAAGCATTTATCGTGAAGGCGACGATTGGACTCGGCGAGACGGTCAAATTAGGGGACCGGATTGATTTTGAGACGAGTATCGCCAAATATGCAGTTCTCAACAAATCGCCGATCGTGGTTGATGATATTGAAAAAGACAAGCGTTTTGGGAGGAACAATCTGTCGCATTATGGCAGCCACTCTTTTGTGTGTATGCCGATTAAAACCAGCCGAGACATTTTGGGCGTGTTGACGATTGCAAGAAAAAGCGAAGCGCACCCTTTTATGCGAAAGGATGTTGACGTATTAACTCCGCTTTTGAGCAATGCGGCCTTTACGTATGAAAATTTGCGCCTGATGAAAACTCACAAGCGAAATCTGGGATATTTCAAATCGATTGACAAAATATTTAAGGTGATCAGCTCTAGTTTAAGGGAAAGCGAGCTTTGGCATGCCTTTTTATCTGAGGTGCAGGCAGCCGTGGCCTTTGATTTTGCTCTTATTTTACAGAAAGATGATTCTTATTCTTCTCAACTGCGGGTCTTGGAGGTGATGTCCAAGGAACCGGTGGCCATTTCCAAGGGCGCATCTTATTCTTTTGAGACAACCGTTATCGACAAAGTATTTAAGCAAGGCACGACATTGCTCATTGAAGATACAGCAAGACTATCGACGGCAGAGGAAAAGGAGTTGCTGGGAACACATCGAGCTTCTTTTTTAGCTCCCCTAAAGGCGGATGGTATCGTAAAAGGCGTATTGGTACTATCGGCGGATAAGCCAGGGCTTTTTTCCAAGACAGAGAATCTTATCAAATGGATTGCCAACGGTCTTTCTTTTGCAATCGAGCGTAGCGCGCTTACAGCAAATGTTGCCAAGCGGGCCAAGGATTTGGAAACCATCAAGCAGATTGGAGATGCGCTGGCTTCATCCACTTTTGATATCAAGCAGGTGCTTAGATATACGATGGATATGATCCGAGAGGTCATGAAGGTCGAGGCGGGCTCGTTGTTGTTTTTAAAGGGGGATGAACTTGAGTTTGCGGTTTCATTTGAAATCGATGTGAATACACTGAAGCAATTTCGATTGAAGCTGGGTCAAGGGATTGCGGGTTATACGGCAGCGCGCGGGAAGTCGATTATTGTCAATAATGTTGAGGATTCGGGCCATTTTTTCTCAGACGTTGATGATCGCACCGGTTTTGAGACCCATTCGGCAATGTGTGTGCCGATGGTATCACAGGGCAAGGTGATTGGTGTAATCGAGGTGTTTAATAAGATAGGAGGCGATTTTAACGTAGCCGATGAGCATCTTCTGCAGTCGATTGCTTCATCGGTGAGCATTGCCATTGAAAACGCCCGTTTATATAAAGAGACACTGGCAATGGCCGAACATGAGCGCGGGATTCGGAATGTGTTTCAGAAGTTTGTGCCCAGGGAAATAGTGGATCAGATCATTCACGGCTCTGAGAACGGGGAGGCGGTGATTGAAGAAGTCAAAACCCTTACGTTGCTTAATGTGGATATACGGGGGTTTTCGGTGTTGACGAAAGAGATTGGGCCTCAAAAGGCGGTTTCACTATTGAATTATTTTTTTGAGACGATGGGCAATATTATCTTTGAACATGGCGGGATCATCGATAAATATCTGGGTGATGGACTTTTGGCACTTTTTGGTGCGCCGGTGTCAAGTACTTTGGATGCCGACAATGCGGTATCGGCGGCCCTTAAGATGCAAAAGGCGATCGACGATGTCAACACACATTTTGTCAAGGAACTTGGCACTTCGATCAACATCGGCATCAGCGTGCATACCGGCGAAGTGGTGGTGGGGAACTTTGGCTATGAGCGTAAAATGGATTATACCGTGATCGGTGATGCGGTCAACGGCGTTTTTGGCCTGCAGGAATTCACCAAAACATTTCCAAACGGTATCTTAATCAGTGAAAACACCCTGCGCGCTACCCGTTCACCGATAGATGTGTACGATACGGGCAACCGCTGTGTCGTCAATGGAACCGCCTGGGAATTTGAAATCTATGAGCTGTTGGGGCGAAAAAGATCTAATGTTTTAGATGTTAATGTTCCTTTAAAATGCGCCTGATTTGAACCGTCGGGTTAAGCTTTTTCTTTGCTTAATGCTTCGGCTTCTTCAAAAATTGAATCCAATGATTTTTGAACATCCTCAGGCAATGGCTCGACTTTGTGAGTGTTAATAATATCAATGGCCTTTTGATAAGCGTTTTCAACAAAATCCGGCCTGCCGGATTCCTCCCAGGATTCGCGGCTTCTGCGATTGATCAACTTTCCCTGGCTCTGTTCGCGCATGTGTTCGAAGGTATGGTCGTGGGATAAAAACTCACCGCCGGGTCCGACCTGTTTGACAACATCAAATGCGATTAGTTCATCACTGATCGAAATACCCTGGACGGTTCGCAACACCATTTCAAGCATTTCGTTCTCCATTACGGCCTGGGCATAATCCCAGGTTAATCCGCTGTCAAGCATCCCTATGCCGTAAATCAGGTTGGCGCCTGCCAACGCAGGTAAAACGGCTGTCAAAGTGAACTCATGGGCTGCCTGCGCATCGGGTATTTTGCTGTCACTCTACCCACCGGCAACCCACGACGGAACTTGATAAAATTGGGCCAGTTTGGCAATCGCCGCACTGAATAAGGCGGATTCTGGTGCGCCTACGGCCGCCAGCGACGTTTTTAGATCCAAAATACCCGTGCTCGAACCATAGACTAGAGGGAGGCCTTTATGCACGGCCTGTCCTAAAACCAGCATACTCAAAACTTCGGCATTATGGGTGACTAGAGCGCTGGCCATATTGATGCACGTCGTTCCTCCGATCAATCCCATGGGATTAATTTTTGAGGGAACTCCCAATCGGCACGCTTCGATAAAGACATCAACAGCCTCACCGGCGTGTACCAAGGGACTGATTGGATCGCAGGTGGTCGAAAAGAGCGGTCTTTCTCTAAACTTATCTTCTCCACCGGCAACGGCCGATGCCATTTTAACACAGGTTCTTAGATTTTCCACCGTATTGATACCGATATAGCCGTGTTTTGAACAATTGTTCAAAAAGGATTTGGTGTTATAAATACAAGTAACGTTCTGTTCAACGTCGCTGGGTGTCAGGGGTCTCTCAAAGACAACGATTTGTTCCAAAGCATCCAAGAATCGGGTGCAGTTGTCGACGTCTGCCTTTTTCGGAGGTCTTAATTCTTGGGTATGCGGGTCGAGCATTTGGGAAGCTTCGCCAAAGTTAACAAATCCGGTTCGATTTTTTTCACAAATATAATCGTTTTCAGGGTTTCGGGCGCAGGCTCTGAATATCGGCGGGCAGGAACGAATAGAGTCCTCTACAATTCCAGTGGGGATTTTGACAATTTTCGTATTCGGATCTGAAGTACATCCGATACCGTCAAAAATTTCCAGGGCTTGCTTGCTTTCGACTCTCACCCCGATGTCCCAGAGCATATCGAGCGTTGATAGATGGATTCGATCCAGATCGTCATCTGTAAACATTTTCAGCCCAAGTCCGGCCATGCAGTCGGTTCCGGCTTGGAAATTCGTTATTGCCATAGTGCTTTTCCTCCGTTGAAAGTCGTTTATTCGAATACAACTAAGATCTATCTTCGCGTTTCCGAAATCATCAGATTACAGATCGCTATCTTTTATTATATTGAAAAAAAAATATTCCTGTGCGAGACATTAGTCAAACTAATAATTTTACGAATTTAAATAACAAGGGGTTATGGATTGTGAATCTTAATCAACTGAGAATTTTTTATATGGCCGCCAAACACGGAAGCCTCAGCCTGGCCGCGGAAAAACTGTTTATCACCCAGCCGGCGGTGACCAAGGGTATCCAGCGGCTTCAGGATCACTACGAAATTAAATTCATTAATCGCTTTGGGAAAAAAATGGTTTTGACGGATGTCGGCGAAGTCCTTTACAGCATTTCTGAAAAGATTTTCGAGATGGAAAGCCAGGCCGAAGAAAGTATTCACGATTTCCAGCAACATAAAAAAGGGCACATCCGCATCCTCGCCAGCGAAAGCTTCGGGGCCTATTATCTGCCGCACATTATCGTTCCTTTCCGCAAAGCAAGGCCCAATATACGGCTGTCGGTTAACATTTTGCCCACGCACCTGGTGGTGGAAAATACCGCCGATCTCAACAATGATATCGGCTTTATTTCTTATCCCATTGAAAATGCGAAAATTGAGATTAAAGAGATATTGGAAGACACACTGGTCCTCATCGTTTCCCCCAACCATCCCTTGGCAAATGAGAAATACCTCAACCCTAAACAGCTCAAGGGCCAGAGCATGATTGTTCATGAAACAGGATCCGCCACCCAGCGGATAATCGATGCCTTTATTAGACGGAATAATTTGTCAATCGACGTTGTCTTAGAGATTTCAAGCAACAGAGGTATTAAGAAAGCGGTCGAGGGAGGACTGGGAATTTCATTGATAAGTCGCAAGGTTGCCGATGAAGAAATTCGATCGGGCAAATTAATCGCAATCCCGCTTGAAGATGAATCGATTAAAAGAAAGTATTACCTTGTGTATCATAAAGATAAATATATCTCGGAAGCCCTGCAGCGCTTGGTGGATGAGGTCGATCACTGGGCCGTGGAGTATCGGCAACACCTCGTTTCGAATGCAGTCAAAAGCGGCTGACGATCAAATTTAAAAATCGACATGGTGGGAGCCAAGATTTTAAAAAAATGGGATTTTCAGCCGAATTTGAGCGTGGATTTCCGATACGCTTCAAGACTCTTTTTCGAGTATTGGAGCCAATAATCGGTGGGCGGCCTCCGGCTCGGAGAGAAGCTGAGGATAAGAATCGTCATATGTAAGTTCAGGGATATGGGTGGTTAGCTGGGCGAGTGTTTATATCCTGGCTCCCCACGGGGCCAATCCAGAGCATCGAAGGTTTTTGATGTCTTCCCGTCCTTTGATTCATAAACGACCTTTGCACCGTCCGAAGAATCATTTTAGTCTTGATTTGTTTAAAGACTATTCTTTCTTTGAAATGATGACGTACCTGCTGGTGACACCGCTTATTTTTTTCTTTTGCATCGCCGCTACCACACCCGCATTGAAACGCTCCGAGGAGAGTGGCGCTTGCATAATATGCGTACGCTGCCACCCGCTTTTCTTAATAAGATGGAGATAATCATCGATCATTTGGGCCGGGATGCGACCCGGCCAATCGTCTCCGAACCGTTTGTCACAATCATTGCAGTTCCATACATCCCATGCCCATAAACCCCATTTAAGCGCCTTGAATCTTTGAAGATCGTCTTCTCCTTCCAACGCAATAGCCCAGACAAGGGGTTCCGGCCATCCATGCTTTTCAGCCACCTGAGGAACCGTAAAACCTTTTTTTAAATCGGTATTTGGCGGATTTGGCCACATGGCCGAATCCGCCAAATGGTCGCGTATCGTTTCCCTGGACTCCGCCAACCTCTTCGCAATTCGTTCCTGGGGAACCATCAGAAGCTTCATGCGAAAGATTTTGAGATCAAGATCTTCTTGGAAAGCTGCTCTAAGGTCGGCAGTATAACGATCAACTGTTCGTCTGGATCGTCCGATCGCCTGACCAATCTCATGGGAAGTCAAAAGCGGGTTATTTTGATATGCTCGACGGGCAGTATCTCTTGCCTCTTCTTCGTTTAGTTGGAGGGGACCTATGGCTTTCTGGGCCGCATAGAGAAGGGGATCGATACCATCCAACGTAATAATGTGGACCGGTATTTCGGTTGCACCGATTTCCTTGTATGCATTCAAGCGATGGGCGCCATCCAGAATGCGGTATTTACTATCATCATCCGGATGAATCTGCACTTCAATGGGATCTGTCTTAAATCCGTCTCTGATGTTTTCAGCAAACATCGAGACCCGTTTTGGGTATATCCCTGATCTGGGATATATTTTCTCATCGAGTATAATCTGCGAAATGGGAATTTTGCGGATTGCCTGTACCATAATGCCCCCTCATACAAAGATCAGGTTGCTATTACGTAATAACGTTCGTGCAAAACGTTCACAACTCTAAATTGATATCATCTATATCCCTTTTTCTCCCTGTTGATATCATTCGTGTCACGCAAGAATTCGTAACACCAAGATACCTCGCAAGATCAGCACCGGCATAACCAAGTTCCCTGACGCCAATCCACGACATTGCACGCCTGGCTTTCACTACTGCCCTTCTTCGACCCCCTGACCGAAGTTCACCAATAGAAACATTCATACGTGATCGGATAAGACGTACCCGTTCTTAGCGAAAATATATATAATAT
>CAZHAH010000220.1:0-9062 GCA_964530095.1 uncultured Desulfobacteraceae bacterium
GTTCCTGAAAAAATATCACGCCTTGTATATGAACCTTTTTACTTAGCCATCTATAATTGAATTTGAGATTTTTTAAGAGATCATCAAATTTCGGACTTTAGTTGTTGAGCGCCGATTTGGGGGAGAAGACGTGTCGGTCTTTATCATCCGAAGGCTTCTGCAGTCCTCGATGGTCATTGTGGCCATGTCCGTGATCGTGTTTTTTGGAGTCATGGTTATCGGTAACCCGGTAGATATTCTAATTAACCCGGAGTTCGACCAGGAGGAAATGGAAAGAGCGATCAAAGCGCTCGGCCTCGACCTGCCAATGTGGCAACAGTATTTGGTATTCGTTAAAAACGCATTCCAAGGTGATTTCGGCAAGTCATTCGTGTTTGGGGAGCCGGCGCTGAAACTGATCATACAACGCGTACCGGCCACTCTGGAGTTGGCTTTCACGGCATTGATTCTGTCAATCCTCATCGGTATCCCGCTCGGACTCTTTGCAGGGCTAAAGCCGGATGCGCCGATTTCCAAGACGATCATGGGCGGATCGATCCTTGGATTCAGCTTACCGACTTTCTGGGTAGGGATCATGATGATCATGATCTTCGCCGTGATGCTGGGTGTCCTGCCGGCCACCGGCCGCGGCCAAACGGTGACCATTATGGGTTTGGAAATCAGCTTCCTTACCTGGGATGGACTCAAACACCTTATAATGCCGGCGATCAATCTGGCCTTGCTCAAGATATCACTTGTCATCCGCCTTACACGAGCGGGCACTAGAGAGGTTGTGCTGCAGGATTACGTCAAATTTGCCCGAGCAAAAGGACTGAGCACCCGGCGGGTGATTCTCGTGCATGTGTTAAAAAACATCCTTATCCCGGTCGTAACCGTAATCGGGCTCGAACTCGGTAACTTGATCGCCTTTTCAGTGGTCACCGAGACGGTGTTTGCCTGGCCGGGTATGGGAAAACTGATCATCGATTCCATCCAGTTGCTGGATCGACCGATTATCGTGGCCTATCTGATCATCATCGTGTTTATGTTCGTCACCATCAATCTCGTGGTCGACATCCTCTATTCGGTGCTCGATCCGCGTGTGCGACTGCAGGATGTCAAAGCATGAGTGTAACCACCAAATCCGAAACGATTCCGGAATTATCAACAGAAGCCGCCTCGGAGGCGGAAGCCGCACCCGAGATCGAAACGACATTTAGACGGTTTTTGTCTGACTTTACGGAGAACAAAGTTGCCGTTTCCGCTTTTGCGGTTTTCATCGTCATCGTTTTTATCGCGATTTTTGCACCGCTGATCTCTCCCCAGAACCCGTATGACCTCGCCGAAATTGATATTCTGGATGGTCGCCTGCCGCCAAAATCCGAAAGCATGTCCGGCACAACCTTTTGGTTGGGTACGGACGACCAGGGACGCGATATGCTCAGCGCTATTTTCTATGGGTTGCGCACAAGCCTCGGTGTCGGTGCCATGAGCGGTTTTGTTGCACTTTGCCTCGGCACGTGCATTGGGTTAACAGCCGCTTACTTCGGAGGCCGCACCGACAGCATCGTCATGCGGTTGGTGGATCTGCAGCTCAGTTTCCCGGCAATCCTGATAGCACTCGTGCTGCTGGCCATTCTCGGAAAAGGTGTCGACAAGATTATCGTCGCTCTCATCGCCGTGCAGTGGGCTTATTACGCCCGCACCGTGCGCGCCAGTGCGCTGGTAGAGCGAAGAAAGGACTACATCGAGGCGGCCCAATGCCTCGCTTTTAGCAACCGCCGCATCGTATTTCGTCATCTGATGCCGAATGTGCTTCCCCCGCTTATCGTGGTTGGAACCGTGCAGGTGGCGCACGCCATTCTTCTGGAGTCAACCCTTTCGTTTCTGGGAATCGGACTTCCGGTGACCGAACCCTCCTTAGGACTTCTGATTTCCAATGGTTTTGAGTATATGTTGAGCGGTAAGTATTGGATCAGTTTCTTCCCGGGCGTTGCCCTGTTGGTTACCGTCGTTAGTATCAACCTGGTCGGCGACCAATTGCGTGATGTCTTGAACCCACGCCTGCGGAGATAAGGAGTTGAAGTGACCACCGCTGCCTCGACGCTAAAAATTCAAGGTTTGAAAACCTATTTCAATACTAAAGCGGGCATCGTGAAGGCCGTGGATGGTGTGTCCTTTTCGGTCAATCGCGGGCAGATAATGGGACTTGTGGGAGAATCGGGATGCGGAAAGTCCGTGACCGGGTTTTCCATTCTGGGGTTGGTGGATCCGCCCGGCCGGGTGGTCTCCGGACGTATCCTATTTAAAGGGGAAGACATCGTCGTTTTGTCTGAATCCCAGATGCAGCGCCTAAGGGGACACCGGATCGCCATGATCTTTCAGGATCCCATGATGACCCTGAATCCGGTATTGCGGATCGACACGCAGATGATCGAGGCCATACGTTCCCATGAGAAGGTGAGCCGCAAACAGGCGTGGCGCCGCTCCCGGGATACCCTTGGCCGGATCGGAATCCCGTCGGCGGAGGAACGGTTGCGGGCCTACCCGCATCAGTTTTCGGGGGGTATGCGACAGCGCGTATCTATTGCAATCGCAATGCTCCATAAACCGGACCTCATCATTGCCGATGAACCCACAACGGCCCTCGATGTTACCATCCAGGGCCAGATCCTCTACGAGATTCAAAAGCTGTGCCGCGAGACGTCAACCGCACTGATCTGGATCACTCATGATCTGGCCGTGATCGCCGGTCTGGCCGACCATGTTTGTGTTATGTACGCCGGAAGGATCGTGGAGTCGGGAAAAGTAGACCCGATCATAGACGAGCCCCTGCATCCGTATACAAAAGGGCTGGTCGGCTCCGTGCCCAGTCAGAGCCGGCGAGGCGAACCGTTGGCGCAGATACCCGGAATGATCCCATCTCCCTTCAATCTCCCTGAAGGTTGCCCATTCCGTCCTCGATGTCCTCGGACAGACCATGCTTGCATGACAGCGCCGGAGCTGACCTCACCGATGCCCGGTCGCCAGGTGAGCTGTTTTCATCCCCATGAGCGGGGTGCATCATGAACATCCCGATTATCGAGCTGCAGGAAGTGACGAAGCGATTTGTCAAAACGATCGACCTCTCTGAAAAGATCGTCAATTTCCTTGGCGCCAATATTCAGGAGCAAGTGGTTCGGGCGGTGGACCACGTGAACATGCATGTCGACGAGGGCGAAGTGTTGGGGCTAGTCGGTGAATCCGGCTGTGGCAAGACAACCATCGGGCGGATTGTCGCCGGTACCCTTGATATCAGCGAAGGTACGATTTGCTATCGGGGGAATGATGTGACGACCCTGCCCGCGGAAGAAGAAAAACGCATTGATCTTAACGTTCAGATGATATTTCAAGATCCGTTGTCATCATTGAATCCGCGGATGCGGGTGCGGGATATTATCGGAGAAGCGCCGCGGGTTCACGGACTTGTTGCGACCGCCGAAACGGAGGCATATGTGGATGAAATCATGCTGCGGGTTGGACTCGATCCCGGCTACAAGCGGCGCTATCCGCATCAGTTTTCGGGAGGACAGCGCCAGCGCATCGGAATTGCAAGAGCACTCGCGGTTAAGCCTGAATTCATCGTGTGTGATGAAGCGGTGGCCGCACTGGATGTTTCCATCCAGGCCCAGGTACTGAATCTTTTTATGAAATTGCGCCAAGAACTCGATTTGACCTATCTTTTTATCAGTCATGATATCGGGGTGGTTGAACATCTGGCAGACCGGGTTGCGATCATGTATCTTGGGCGGATCGTTGAGACGGCAGCCACCGAAGAGCTGTTTGCTCAGCCAAACCATCCCTACACCCAGGCCTTGCTGCGCGAAGTGCCGCGGATCGATACGCGAGGGCGTAATTTCGAACCGGTCAAAGGCGAAATTCCATCGCCGCTTGACCCGCCAACAGGCTGTCACTTTCATCCACGCTGTCCATTCACGCTGAAGCACTGCCGTGAGGAGCAGCCCCAGCTGAAAAATATTGCACCGGGATGGTTGTCCGCCTGCCATTTAAATTAAGGAGAACGGTATGAATCAGATCAAGGAGCAAATCGGCCGCAAAATAGAAGGGCTTGCCCAGGAATTGTTTGCGGTCAGTGATTTTTTGAAAGCCAATCCGGAAACGGCTTATCAGGAATTTAAGGCCTGTGAGTATTTGTGCGGGGTGTTGGCGGAAAATGGGTTTCAGGTCCAAAAAGGGGCCGGTAATGTCGAAACCGCCTTTTTGGCCAGACCTTTAGACGCTCCCCCCAGCCGTCCCGCTGTCGCCATCTTGGCGGAATATGATGCATTACCCAAGATCGGTCACGGATGTGGTCACAATCTGATTGCGGCAGCCAGCCTGGGTGCGGCCATGGCCTTGAAACAAACATTGGGAAATGAGGCGGCGGGTGGATTGGCAGTTGTCGGAACACCGGCCGAAGAGGGTGGCGGCGGTAAAGTGCGATTGGCGGAAGCAGGTGTTTTCGATGAAATGGATTTGGCCATGATGTTCCATCCGGGTCAGCAAAACATTCCCGGAAAAGATATGCTCGGGCGCATCAAGTTTAAAATGGAATTCTTCGGCCGCGCCGCACACGCCTCCGGAATGCCTGATCAGGGGATTAACGCATTGGATGCCATGATTAGCGCATACGCCAACATCAATGCCATCCGGCAGCATTTACGCCCCGACGGCCGTATTCACGGGATCATCACCCATGGCGGCGATGCTCCCAATATCATCCCCGATTATGCGGCCGGTCTTTTTTACGTGCGTGCCGGAAGTCGAGCATACCGGGATGAAATATTCGAACGGGTTTGCAAATGCGCCCAGGGAGCGGCTCTCGCTTTAGGAGCCGATTTCAAGATTGAGATAGACAGACCAAAGCTTGATTCCATGAACCGCAATACGGCACTGGAGGCCGTCGTCAGGGACAACATGGAGACACTCGGAATAGACGTCGATCCGGACGACGGACGGCGTGGTTCTTCGGATATCGGCAATCTGAGCCACGTTTTGCCGTCCATTCACCCGGTGCTTGCCATAGTAGGACCTGAAGTCGCAAACCATTCGGTCGAATTCTGTGAGGCCACGACCAGCTCCCGCGGACAGGAAACGCTCCTAAACGGCGCCAAGCTGCTTGCTATGACGGCGGTTGATTTTTTAACTTCGGAAGCGTTAAGGAAACAGGTTGTCGCGGAGTTCAAAGGACCGGCGCCACGGCAAAAATAAATGCACTCCAAACAGAATGAGAGATGATCACCGGAGACAAACGCTGCCATCGGAGGTAGAGCAACCCCCAGAAGGCGCCGGCCACAGCGGCGGCGCCAATGAGCATAAAATTGAATGACCAAATGTGTACCCCGGAATAAATCACAGTAGCCAAAATCCATCCTCGCCATTCGCCGTAACGCTGCATTAGATTTCGCTGCAGAAAACCGCGCCAGTATATCTCTTCACAGGGGCCTGTAACCAACAGGAGCAGAAAAAATACGACCCACCGGGGGACACCTTCACCTTTGCCGTAAATCGCTCCGATTTGCGTTGAGGCGAAAGGAAAGACGATGGTGGATACATTTTTCCCAATCCAGAAAATGGCATACAATGCAAGCGCCGAAAGCAGCCCCTGAACAATCACCCGCCCATCCAAGCGCAGTTGTTCCCTGTGTAGGGGTTGGGTCCAAACCGAGAGAATGGCCAGGAAGGCGGCCGATACGGAAATCTTGATCCAGAAGTTGGAAAAGGAGAGATAAAACGTAATAAACCAAAGGCTGGTTGCCAACCCGATCGTGGCCCAAACAGCTTTCATCCGGATCGTTTCGCGGGTCATCCGATAAACGCTTCCAAGGCTAAAGATATGACAAGCAGAAAACCAAAGGCCGTATCAAGTTTGGCGGTTTGGGCATCGGCATCCGCAGGGATGGATTTAATCATTTTTTGAAGGAGCTGGAAGGCCAGAGGAAGGGTGAGGAAGATAATGAGGGCCCATAAGCTAAGGATTCCGGCTAATACCATCAGAAAGATTCCAAGGTAAGCCAGAATCATCATTGACAGATAACCGAATAATCCCCAACGCCGGCCAAGTAATATGGCCAATGTTTTTATTTTTCGACTTCGATCATGGCCAATGTCACGAATATTGTTTGCCAGAAGTACCAAGGCCACCAAGACGCCAAAAGGGATCGAAATCCAAAACGCTTTGGCGCTGAGGGCCTGCCGCTGGACATAATAAGCGCCTTCGACCATAAGCGGTCCCCACATCAGGAATACCGAAAGCTCTCCCAGAGCAACGTACTTATACCTGAGCGGTGGTGCCGTATATGTTATTCCGGCCAGAAGCCCGATAAAACCAATCCAGAACACCACCCAGCCACAGATCAGTGTCAGGTAAAGCCCCATAACCACCGCGCCGGCAAATAACCCGCAACCTACCCAAAACACCTGTTTGGGGGGGAGCAAGCCTTCCACCAATGGGTGAGGCCGGTACTGGGCCGTGGCCACCTCCAAGGTATCCACACCGTTGGTTACGTCGTAATAATCATTTATGAGGTTGGTAGCGCCATGCAACAAAACGGCGCTCAACAATGCCAGAAGATAGAGAGGCACCGAAAATGGCCCGTCAATCGCGGCCAAAGCACTGCCCACGCTAACGGAAATAGCCGTCATGGAAAACGACCATGGCCGGCTGGCGAGGAACCAGTTACGATACAGACCCATAGAATTTTCTCCTTTTTTTAAAAGGTGGCAACTTATTCAATCGCCGGAGTCTTGTCAAGCACGGATTGATCAGCGTCACGGTTACGTCAAAGTCAACTCTAACTGATTCAGATAGAATAGATTTGCTTCCCCGGATACGCCACTAAAATCCCAAATCACAATACTCAAATTCCAAACAATATCAAAATACCAATCGTTCGACCTAGAGGCTCTCGACAGGTGACCAAAATCTCAAATAACAAACCCGTATATGATCTTGAAGAAATAGCATTTCAATTGAAAAAGATATTTTCATTAATCCTGCAAAAATCAAAAGTTAGTGCTCATCCACGACTAAATATTGGCAATCTAAAGTGTCCAATTCAGATTATGGATGGACACTAATTGTTGACCCCAAAAGTTGAATCGATTATGGTCACTGGCCCTTGAAAAAGCAGAAGGAGCCAAATCGTGGAAATGGAAAAACATGCAGGATCGATTCGCTAAAGATCAGTACTATCGGCGGAATGTTATCGGAATTTCGGCGGTGGAGTTTTTTTGGGGCATGGGTTTGCCGGTTGTTGTTGAGTCAACTTTTTTACAACTTTTCTTAAAAAACCTCGGTGCCACCAGCTTGACTATCGGTCTTATCCCCGTCTTCCTGTTTCTGGGGAGTTCGATTTTTGCTCTGATGTCGAGTTATCTCACATCGGATTTGGCATTCAAACGCAAAGCTGTTTTCCTGTTTCACCTCATTTCAGCCGCATCAATCCTCGCTTTTGGAATTATTCTGTATCTATTTGGATACGCTTCAAACATCATTGCAGTTTTCTTCGTCTGCTATGCGGTTTTTTCGGTTTGTGTGGGAATGACTGTACCGGTATGGCTAAATTATTTGGTCAAGATTTTTAACGAGGACCGCTCCGTGTCAGGGTTGGGGTATATGCTGATCGCTCAAAATTCAGCCAGGCTCATAAGCAGTTTTTTAATAGCAGGGATCGTAAAGCGATATGCCTTTTCACCGGACGCAGCCGCCGTGATATTTATTTGTGTGGGCGGCGCTTTTGCGGCGGGATCACTCTTCTTTTTTCTGACCAGGGAGGTTCCCCAGGAGAGGATCGGGGATCATGTCAAGAGCGGCAATTTTATACGTCACATAATCGATACGACCACACATATCCTCCAGAATCGCAAATTTCTGTTTTTCTTGGGGGCAGATCTGGAATACCCGGTTATCGTTACGATCATTTCCTTTTATGCCGCCTATGCTACAACCCACTGCCATATCAATCCGGCCGTGGCTTCCGGCATCTTTATGGGATGCATATACGCGGGAGCGATTTTGAGCAATTTATTTCTGGGTACGATGGGATACCTTTCCATGAAAAACAAATACATTTTTTCAAAAATTGTATCTGCTGCGGCCGCCCTTTTGATTTGTTTTTTTTGTGAATACTGGAGCTTCTACGCCGCCAGTTTCTTCCTCGGGGTCTCACGCGGAACGCGTATGATGGTTTATGCGCCGGCCGTTAAAAGGCTGTCCGGGACGGAAGATTCCACCGCCTATTTTGCCGTGGCCCCGCTTTTTACACTTCCCTTTGCCATTGGCTGGCCGCTTCTTTGCGGCAAATTTTTGGATTATTTCGCATGGCTTCAGGCCGATGCTTATCGAATTTTTTTCATAACCTCAGCTGCCCTGGTTCTAATTACTCTTATCTTTCTGCTAAAAACGGACTTTAGGAACCGAAATGCCGCATTTTGACCTGCAAACGATATTCTGATAAAGAAGTGGATAGGAGGTGTGCGGTGATAGATGAGTCTTTCGTTTGTAAGTGTATTGTGGATACAGTCGAGGGCTTGAGTGATGGCCTTTCTCGCTTTTCCGGCCCTAGCCGGGTGGGCGTGATTTTTGCGAAAACACCCGATGCTCCCGTGCGGGTTTACGACCCTCAGAATCTTCTCCGCGGCCATGAGCCCAAGTTTAAAGAACTCTATTTGGACACCGCCGAATGGCGCAAAAACGTAAAGGCTTTATATAAAAAGCATGAGTTCGGACATATGCTTGCGGAGAAAAATCTGCAACTTGCCGGACTCATCTCATATGGCGGCCGCTCCGGCTCCGTGTTTTATCAGATGTGGTTTACGGAGCATCATCCCGATATATGTTCCATAAGTCCCACGGAACGGTGGCTCGAACATGCGGCTTGGCGCTTTTCACATGATATCGCCAACCAAAAAGAATTATACACCGGCATTTCCGGCAGTTTTCTGAGTGAATACCCAACCCATGCCGTTCGTGACTATATTGTCGATGGTAAGCAGTGATTGTTTTCAGAGTAAATTTTCAATAGTTGCTTTAGAAACCCTTA
>CAZHAH010000221.1:0-9028 GCA_964530095.1 uncultured Desulfobacteraceae bacterium
AGTGTTACCCTGATTTGATCTGTTTTGTACGAATTCTTAGTATCAGAAACATTTAGGAAGTGTGGGTTATTTCTTTTTCACGCTTTTTACCCGCGCATTTTTAATGACCAAACACAATTTTCCCCTCGGCGACAAGGTCCTGCTGATCTTTCTCGCCATGTGCCTCATATCCATCGGCCTAAGTCCGTTTTTGGATGTTCGTATTATGACCGAAAGCGTCTCATTGCTATTACTCGTCACCGCATTGGCTTCGATTTGGATCGGCATTGCCTGCTGGCGCCGCGGGTTCAAGGCGGCACGATTTTTCTTGTTGGCCGTGACTGTTTCTTGTCTTTCGGCGATTTGCTTCGCTCTCATTTTAGAGGGGATAATTCCTTACGTGGATTGGGCCTTCTACGGTGTTGATAGCAGCTTATCTTTGGAAGCGGTACTGCTCTCCTTGGCCCTGGGCGATCGCATCCGCACCTTCCGTCAGGAACGTGAGCTTTCGGAAAAGAAATACCGCACTATTTTTGATAATGCAGTGGAAGGCATTTTTCAGTCGTCCCCGGAAGGTTCCTTTATCAGTGCCAATCAGGCGACAGCCGACATGTTGGGCTACGATTCCCCCCAGGAGTTAATCGCTTCCATCGGTGATGCCGCCAAGGAGCTGTATGCCAATCCAAAAGATCGCGAGGTGTTCCGTGCCACCCTGAAAAAAGAAGGCCGTATTGTTGGATTTGAAACGCAGTTTTACAAAAAGGATGGCAGACCGATTTGGGTTTCCGACAGCGCGCGCGAAGTCAGAGACGAAAACGGCGCGGTGCAATATTATGAAGGTTCTTTGTTGGACATTTCAGAACGCAAACGGGCCGAGCAGGACCTGCAGGAGAGCCTGGAACGGTACCAGATACTAATGGAGGCCTCCCCTGATCCAGTGACCGTCTATGACTCAGAAGGTAAAGTGACTTATGTGAACCCGGCCTTTGAAGAGGTTTTTGGATGGTCATCCAAAGAATTGATCGGCCAAAGGCTAGATTTCGTGCCGCCCCATGAGGTTGAAAAAACAACCCAGGCGGTTCAGCGCACCCTGGCAGGGGAGCGTGTAGCGATTGAGAGTCAACGGCTGACCAAGGACAAACGTTTACTGGACATCTTTCTGAGTGCGGCCATATTTACCGACCGGGAAGGAAATCCTGCGGGTATGATTGTCGCTTCGCGAGATATCACCGCACGCAAACGCGCCGAAAGCCTCAAGCAGGCAAAGATAGCTGCAGAGGCCGCCAATGAAGCCAAGAGTGAATTTTTGGCCAGCATGAGCCACGAAATTCGAACTCCCATGAACGCCATCCTGGGTATGGCCGATCTACTGTGGGAATCGCCTTTGGATTCGGAGCAGAAAAAATACGTCAGCATATTTCGTAATGCCGGCGAGAGTCTCTTGGACATCATCAATGACATCTTGGACATTTCCAAGATCGAATCGGGTCAAATCGAACTCGAATCGATTCCTTTTGATATCCAGGGATTGATCGAAAGGGGCTGTGAAATGATGGCCCTCAAAGCACATGAAAAAGGACTTGAACTTCTTTGCCGTCTCCGGCCCGACACGCCCACGAACCTGGTGGGTGATCCGGTGCGATTGCGCCAGGTGCTCATCAATTTGATGGGTAATGCCATCAAATTTACGGCTAAAGGTGAAGTGGTTTTGGAGGTTGACTGTCAGGAAGACGTTCACATCGGTGGTAAAAATAAGACAGTTGAGCTGTTGTTTAGCGTGCGGGATACCGGCATTGGTATACCCGCCGAAAAGCAAGCTCAAGTTTTCGAAAGTTTCACCCAGGCCGATTCATCCACCACGCGCCAATATGGCGGGACGGGTCTGGGGTTGACCATCTGCAAACGTTTAGTGGAGATGATGGGTGGTCGAATCTGGGTGGAGAGCGAAGAGGGTAAAGGGTGTACCTTTTCATTTACAGCCAAGTTTCGGATTGACAGGCAACCGCAACCCACCGAAAAACCGCTTGCGGTCGATATAACCGGGCTGCGGGTCTTGGTGGTGGATGACAACGCCACCAATCGTCTCATACTAAGTGAGGCACTTAGCGGCTGGGGGGCTGTCGTCAGTAAAGCGCGCGACGGAAAGGCGTGTCTTGACATTTTGGCTCAGGCTGAGCAGGCTGGCGAACCCTTACAATTGGTTTTAATGGACGCAAAAATGCCGGTCATGGATGGCTTCAAGACGATCGAGGAGATCAAAAAGCGCTTCAAGCACCTGGACCACACGGTGATGCTGCTGACCTCTGATGACAGTAGTACCAAGATATCCAGAGCCAAAAAGAGTGGTGTTCCGGTATGCCTGGTCAAACCGGTCAAGCGCGAGGAGCTCAAAGAAGCCATACGCGAAGCTCTAGGCCAGACACCACCGGCTGAAGCAAAAGATATAGCAGAACCAACCAGCGAAGCACTAGTAGAAGCGCATGCCTTGAAAATTCTGGTTGTGGAAGACGGCAAAGAGAACCGAATGCTGATTCGGGCCTATTTGAAGAAAAGCCCGCACACGCTGGATATGGCTGAAAACGGGCAGGAGGGATTCGAGAAATTCAAATCCGCCCACTACGACATGGTGCTGATGGATATGCGCATGCCGGTGATGGACGGATATACCGCCACACAGGAAATCCGGCGCTGGGAGCAAGTGCAGGGGCGAACAGCGACACCGATTATTGCATTGACAGCGCATGCTCTCAAAGCGGATCGCCAAAAGTGTTTGGATGCCGGCTGCAGCGATTATCTGTCCAAACCGGTAAAGAAAGTCGATCTGTTAAAAAAGATAGAAGAACATGCGATCAATATCCAAACAGAAACTTAGGAGGCAGAACAGTGGTAGTGGAGAAGATAAGGGTGCAAACCGGCCCTGACATGGCCGAACAGATCGCATGGTATGAAGGTCAGCTGAAAGAATATCTGGATTTGATCTAGGGAGAAAATCAAGTGAAAAGAAAACGACTTGGAGAGATACTTGTCGAGGGGGAGTTAATCACCGAAAAACAACTCGCCGAAGCCCTGGAAAAAAAGCAAAAGACGGGTAAGCGGGTGGGTCAAATTCTGATGGAAATGGGCCTGACAACGGAGGAGCATATCTGTCGTACCCTCGCTAAACAGTTAAGAATTCCGATGGTCAGTTTGAAGAACAAAAGAGTGAAACCGGAGATCCTTGACCTCGTTCCGGCAAAGATATGTCACCAGAAGCGAGTCGTCCCGATTGGGATAAAAAATAACGCTCTCTGGATCGCAATGGGTAATCCAACCGATTATGGCACCTTGGATGATATTGCTTTTATGACGGGTTACAAAGTGAGGGCAGCCGTAGCCCCTGATAAGGAAATTTTAGATCATACCATTCGTTTTTATCCGCCCCTGGAACAAGAAAGCTTTGAAATCGACAGCAGTGAATATGCGGCCGATACGGTTCAGGTGCTTGAAGATTTCCAGGATGCCGAGGATATCGATTTCGATAAGCTGACGAAGGCCGCCAAAGGTGGAATTATTAAACAACTCACCAATGGGATTATTTTGAATGCCATTAAACTGAGGGCCAGCGACATCCATATCGAACCCAACGAGGAGGAGGTAATTGTCCGCTATCGGATCGACGGCATTATGCGCGACGTAATGGATTATGCGAAAAACGCACAAGCGCCGGCGATTTCAAGAATCAAGATCATGGCGAATCTGGATATCACAATTCGCAGAAAACCTCAGGATGGTCGAGCCCGAGTCAGGATAGGTGATACTGTTTATGATTTGCGCGTATCATCACTACCCACCATTTATGGTGAAAAGATTGTCATGCGCGTGCTTCAGCCACAGGCGACGATGTCATTATCAGAAATCGGAATTCCTAAAAAGGAATTGATATTATTTAAAGACATGCTGGCAACCCCCCAGGGATTGATCCTTGTAACCGGACCGACGGGAAGCGGAAAAACCACGACTCTCTATGCGGCTTTAAATTATTTGTATTCGCCGGATATCAACATCGTCACCATCGAAGACCCGATCGAATACTCGATCAAAGGCATTAATCAGGTCCAGGTGAATACGGCTGCCGGTCTCACTTTTGCCAAAGGGCTTCGCTCACTGCTACGCCAGGATCCCAACGTCGTGATGATCGGTGAAATTCGCGACCAGGAAACAGCCACCATTGCCCTCCAGGCAGCCCAGACGGGTCATCTGGTGTTAAGCACGCTCCACACGAATGATGCGGCTTCGGCGATCACACGCTTAATCGATTTAGGCACTGAACCTTATGTGATTGCTTCTTCCCTGCTTGGGGTTATGGCCCAAAGGCTGGTTCGCAAAATCCACCCGGATTGCCGAAAGGTGACCGAAGTCGGTGCGGAGATCCTTTACCGGTTTCAGGCGGCAACTTCCAATAGATTTAAAGTGGGGACAGGATGCCCGGGGTGTCAGCAGACGGGTTATCAAGGACGGATCGGTATCTATGAATTATTGGCGGTTAACCAGGAAGTAGCCGGTCTCATTACAAGCGCTGCTCCGGATAAAGATATTTTCTCTGCCGCTCGTCGGACAGGTATGCGATCCATGAGTGAAGATGGATTTGAAAAGGCACAAAAGGGTATCACTACCCTTGAAGAGATACTCCGAACCGCCCCGCCGCCAGAGCCATCTCCGATTGGCGCTTCAGAAAAATCAAAAGACGCCCAAACAGAGGAGATTTCCTCTGCGTCACGAGCCATGGAGAAAAAAATCAGACGCGACCGGATCATGATCGTGGATGATGACGAGGCGATTCGGAGGATTGCCAAGAAAATCTTGGAATCCGAATTTTATGATGTTGTTCCGGCGACGGATGGCAAAGATGGACTCGATAAAATCTTTGAAAATCCACCCGATCTGATCATTGTCGATTATAAAATGCCGGGTATGAGCGGCATCGAATTCATCGAAAAACTCAAATCACATTCTCAATTAAGTTTAATCCCTGCAATAATGTTGACGGCTACAGACACCGAGGAAAGCGAGATTAAGGCCTTGACTGTTGGGGCCGATGATTGGATCCAAAAGCCGATTCATAAGCAGAGACTTCTTGTGCGCGTTAAGCGTCTCCTCAAATCAAAACGTCAATAAACCCTTATGGCCCACGGAAGTCTTCTCCGCTTTTTTTCGTTATTCTGTTTTTTAGGATGTCCTCCAAATTCTTCCAAGTTAAAACGTTGAGAGAGTTTCATATATCAATCAAAGTCGTTCTTACCTTGATCTTTATTATTCCCCTGTAAGCAAGGAATCAAAATGTCAGGCGGCCTCAAGGCAAAGGGTTTTATCCAAAAAAAATTTCGGTTGCATTTTGGACAAGCGATTTTTTAAACTAAATCATAATTATAAAATTTCTATAAAAGAGACCGAGTGAAAATTCACCAAATTTCACAATTGATACGAAAACTTAACAAAAAGGAGGTCACAATGAGAAAAAAAACAATTATTACCTGCTCTGTTTTGAGTGTGTTGGGGCTGTTGATCGCTTCAATCGTTTTGGCTCAAATGCCGGGTCCTGATCCGGACGAATTATGGAGTCACATCACAACCGTTTCTCCCTATACGAAATGGTCTTTTTGGCCGGATCATCAGGGAATGCAGCCCGGACGCGCGCCCCATGGACCTTTGCACAAGGTCTATGTGAATGACCGCGCCCTTAACTCAGCCCGACCGCCGTTGCAGTATGGTTCCATACAGGTGAAAGAAAATTACAGCAAAGCCAAAGAATTAAAGGCCATTACCGTCATGTACAAAATCAACGGTTACAATCCCAAGGACGGCGACTGGTTCTGGGTGAAATATTCGCTCGACGGGAAAGCGGCAAAATTCGGTATGCCAAAAGGGTGTATCGATTGCCACGGAACCCGAGTCAAGAACGATTTTGTTTTGGTACATGAGTTCAAATAACCACAAGTACGTGGACGGTACAAAAAAGCGTATATTGGTTTTAGCATGTTCGCTCTTTAGGGAGACAACATGATCGATACTATCTATCAATTATTGGAAAAAATTGGGTATCTCCACCCACTCCATCCTGCAATTACCCACATACCTGTAGGATTGGTGATGGGTGGTTTTGTGTTTGGCCTTTGTGCGTTGTTGTTCAGGCGACAGAATTTTTTACAAACCGCGCAGCATTGCATGGTTCTGGCCCTGATTGCCCTCTTACCTACGATGATTTTAGGGGTAATGGACTGGCAATATCGCTTTGCCGGGGCTTGGCTTTTTCCTATCCAGATGAAACTGGCACTGGCTTTTTTACTTCTAATATTGCTTGTGGCTGCGGTAATGATCGGCCGAAAAACCGGACCGGCCTCGAAAAAGGTCTTCGTGCTATATGGACTATGCGTGGTTGTTGTAATTGGCCTTGGCTATTATGGTGGCGAGCTGGTTTACGGGCAAAAGGCGGCCGGCATCGAGGTGGAAGAAAGCTTGGCCAAAGAAGGTGCCGCAGTCTTTAATCAAAGCTGCGCTGTCTGTCACTTTACGGATAGAACCGATACCAAGGCCGGCCCCGGATTGAAGGACCTTTATAAGCGCGATCAGATGCCTGTAAGTGGTTGGTCCATGTCTAATGCGAATGTGCGCCGGCAGTTGAAAACACCTTTTAAAGACATGCCGTCGTTTGATACCTTTTCAGATCAGGAAACCGAAGCCCTTATCGAATATCTGAAAACGCTTTAGCCTGAACATTTCACCCTTGAACGAAAGCTCAGTTTGCCAACAAAGCCATTGTATGAAAAAGGTACAGCTGAAATGAGACGATTGACTCTCATAGCATTACTTTCAACTGCGATCATCACCGCATGCGCCGCCGGCTTAAAAGCCCCGAATCTGGGCGGTCTTTACAACAGTCTGGTACAGCATCAGAGCCCCTACCGCAATCCGGTCGTTGTCATTCCGGGATTAATGGGATCCAGGCTTATTCAAGCACGATCAAATGCAGTTGTCTGGGGCGCCTTCGGTCCTGGGGTGGCAAATCCGAACACAGCCGCAGGTGCACGGAGTATCGCCTTGCCAATGGAAATGGGGAAAAAGCTGAAGGACTTGAAAGACGACATCGTATCGACCGGAGCACTCGGTCGGGTGGAGGTCAATTTGGCGGGCTATCCCCTTGAGCTGAGTACCTATGCCTATATCCTGGACGTCCTTGGGGTTGGTGGGTATCGTGATCAAGATCTTGCAGAGGCAGGTGTGTTGGATTACGGTGATCGGCATTTTACCTGTTTTCAGTTCGGATATGATTGGCGGCGTGATATCGTGGAGAGTGCCCGGGCGCTTGGCCGCTTTCTTAAAACAAAACGCAAATATGTCCAGCAGGAGATCGAAAAACGATTCGGAATCAAAAACCACAATGTCAAATTTGACGTCGTGGCTCATTCCATGGGAGGGCTCGTGGCCCGTTACTATCTGCGTTACGGTGCGGCAGACCTTCCGTCGGACGGCAGCCTGCCCGAGCTCACCTGGGCCGGAAGTCGTTATGTCGAACACCTGATCGTTATCGGAACGCCCAATGCGGGTTCTATGGACGCTTTGCTGAACTTGGTAAAGGGATTTCGTCCTGCCATGCTGTTGCCCCGCTATCCAGCCGCTGTGATCGGCACCATGCCATCTGTTTATCAACTGCTCCCCCGCAGCCGCCACCTCCCCTTGCTGGATGAAAAAGGGCATCCGGTGAAGGATATTCTGGCTCCCAAGCTCTGGATTGAAAATGGTTGGGGGTTGGCTGATCCCCAAAAGGATCGTGTGCTAAAAAACCTGTTTCCGAAGGTCGAAAGTGCTGAAAGACGCCGGCAGGTGGCCATGGATCACCTTGGAAAATCTTTGCGTCGGGCAAGACAATTCTTTGCGGCCATGGATGTCCCGGCTAAGCGTCCAACTTTGCTTCACTTCTTTTTAATCGCCGGTGATTCTGAGGCCACAAACGAGACGGCACAATTTGATTCAGCAAGAGGCGTAAGCGTCATTGCAAAAGGGCCCGGAGACGGTGTCGTGCTGCGCCGAAGTGCGCTTATGGATGAACGCCCGGCAGACCGGCGGTCCACCCGACTCGTATCACCGATTCAGTGGAGCCAGGTTTTGTTCCTATTTGCGGGGCACCTGGATCTGACGCGCAATCCAGCATTCACGGACAATCTTTTATATTTTCTGTTGGAAAGCCAAAGGGACTGAAGAAACAGCGACTGTTTTTCTCTCCAATGCGATGGAAGCATTGTTTCAGCCAGCGTCGGCTAAAACAATTTAGGTTAAGTTTGAAATCAAAATAAGTCACAATAGCAATGTCGCGCAGATTTCCTATGCCAAAAAATATGATGTCGAATTTTAGAAAGCAATCCAATAATTACGGCCCCGGAAGCATATCCGGATTTTCAAAAGAAAAATATCCGGAATTTCTGGAAAGCTTTCTTTTGAGTTGTCAGGAAATTGTCCTTGTAAATTTTCTTGAATATGGTTGTAGGTTAAATCCATCTCGTAGAGCAAAAAGATAATAGAAAAACTTAATGAACAAGCCAACCTTATCAAGGCTGCCATGAATTGAAAATGAAAACCCCGTTTCTTTCTAGAAAAGAAATGGGGTTTTTGCTTTCGGCATGGAGATCCGAAGTTATTTGGAATTCGAGTTCGCAATAAGTCAACAAAGCAAATAAGCATGACACAAATTAATCAAAGATCAAGGTTTGACCCCAATATTCTGGCTTGTCAGCTTTAGAATGTGACGAGATAAAAAAACTAATATCGAAACGATAGCTTGAGATGATAGGAGGGCATGAAGATTATGAAATCAATAAAACTTACGTTAATCTACGGATTCTTACTTTGGTTAATCCCATTTGTGGTTGCAATTATTATTTTTCCATTGAAACAATCTAAGTCACCGCTATTTGAGACTGTCATGCCTATTGCACTTACTGTTTGCGTTGTTTTTTTCGCAGTATCATCAGCAATAATTCAGGCTAAATTAAGTAAACAAAGAATAGGGTAAAAATAT
>CAZHAH010000222.1:0-8995 GCA_964530095.1 uncultured Desulfobacteraceae bacterium
ACGTTTGACATCCCACAAATTCAGATGCTTGAGGATTTTTTTCACGAGCTGTTCAATTTTGGTTTTCGAGATCTTACCATCTTTTGATGCATAGATGACTTTGGAAACGCGATCTGAGGATTCAAGTGCCGGAATATAAGTCATCCGCTCTTGAGAGAAAGACGCACGGATGATGTAACGTGCTAAACTTTCCAAACCTTCCTCGTTGTGCGGCCATATGGCCTTGCCGCAATACACATTGAACCCGCTGTGGCGCCAATTCATCATGCTTTCAATAACAACATCAGTGATTTTGCCTTCGGCTTTGAGCATTTTGAACACTTCATAGCGAAACAGCTCTTCAAGCTCACCAGTATTAGGCGGTGGGCATACGATGTCGCTCGCTAACCCCGCGGCCCCGACGGCGGGATCTGCGCTTCGCTTCGACAAGCCACGGGGAATGCGCTCGCTGTTGCGGTTCAATGATCCAGTGCGATGATCTGCTCTCTGCTGAGCGAGAGGGTTACCGGCGTTCCTTCAGCTATCGGCGCCTCGCCCCGCTGGTAGGTGGCGTCCACGAGCAGAAAGTGATCACCGACTGCGACCCGGTAACGTACGATACTCCCCAGGAACTCCCGGTGCTCGACTTTGCCGAACAGGCGTGTCGTTCCCGGAAGCGGTTCTACGTCCGATGATTGGATGGTCAGGTTTTGAGGTCGGAAGACGATATGGGCTGCTCCATGGGACGATTCCTCGATGGGAACAACCACAGTGCCGTCTGATGAACGGAAAAGGGTCTTACCTTCCTCCAACGCCACGGTTCCTTCCACGACATTGGCTACGCCTAAAAAGTTGGCAACGAACAGATTCGCCGGTCGGTCGTAGAGATCCGTGGGTGATCCCACCTGCTGGATGATTCCATCGTTAATGACGGCGATGCGATCGGCGGTGGTATTGGCCTCCTCCTGGTCATGGGTGACAAATATTGTCGTCAGAGACAGCTTTCGCTGCAGCTGACGCAACTCTCTGCGCATCTGGATCCGAAGCTTGGCATCCAGATTGGAAAGCGGTTCATCGAGCAGGAGTACCTGAGGTTCAATGACAATGGTCCGGGCTAAGGCTACCCGTTGCTGCTGGCCGCCGGATAGCTGAGACGGACGCCGATCGGCAAGATCGAGCAAGTTGACGAGATCCAGAGCCGCATCCACGCGTTCGTTAATTTCATTGCGCGGTACGCGTCTTTCTTTCAATCCGAATGCGACATTCTTTCGCACGGTCATGTGGGGCCACAGCGCGTAACTCTGAAATACCATACCGACATTGCGCCGCCATGGCGGCAGGTGAGACACCTCCTGATCCCCGATGAACACCTGCCCGGCCTGCGCCGATTCAAATCCTGCAATCAAACGGATAAGTGTTGTCTTACCGCAACCGGACGGTCCTAAAAAGGCGAAAAACTCCCCGGACTCGATCTTAAGGTCGATCCCTTTCAGTACGTGCGTCTTACCAAAGGAAAGATTGATTCCTTCAAACGTAACTCCCGAATCCGAACCGTTTCCGTCTTTATTTACGATACGGGTCATATTTTAGCTCCTGTGATCGGTGCTACTCAGTTTAATTGTCTCATGCCGTATTTTTTCTGGCGCCGATCGATAATCACGTGGGAAATCAGGGTGCACAGCCCTACCACAACAACGGCAGCAATACCCAGGGCTGCGCCGGGCCCTCGCCCCGCGGCACTTTGCATATACACATAGATACCATATGAGAGCGGCCCATCGGAACTGTTGGACACAAGCATCAAGGTCATACCCAATTCCACCGCTGCGGTGGCAAAACTGGTGACGAAGCCTGCAAGAATCCCGCCGGCCATCAGCGGCACCACGATCTTGCGTATGGTCGTAAATTTTCCTGCCCCGAGATTCTCAGCGGATTCCTCAAGGGACACGCTCACCTGTTGCAGGGCCGCGGTGCAGGCACGTAGCGCATACGGCAGTCTTCGAATGGAAAGAGCGATAACGATCATGACCCACCAGGTAGCCAGCGGCTGGTTATCCATCCAAGGCACGCGATAGACGAAAAACGTCCGAAGGTATCCGATGCCGATTACAAGCCCGGGAATTGCCACCGCCGACATGGCGATGTAATCCAACATCTTCCGTCCGATCAATCGGGTGCGCAGCACGATATAGGCAATGGCCGTACCCAGCACGACATCAATCAAACCGGCAAGAAATGAATAAAGGACGGTGTTGGTCATGTACTCGGGTGTTTCGGCAAAGATCGCAACGAAGTGATCCAGAGAGAAGGCATCGGGCAGCACACTGAATGACCAGATGGTGCCCAATGAAAGCAGCGTCAGCCCGAAATGGGGTGCCAGAACCAGTGCCATAATCAATAGAATGATGAACCAGGCAATACCCTTTTCCCACGGCCGCATACGGCGTTTAGTTAGTCCCCCTCCGCCTTTCTGCACGGTTGCATAGTCTTTTCCCTTTAGCGATAACATGGCCAACCACATGGAAGACAATGCGATTACCACGAGAAAAACGGATATCACATAACCCATGGGATCCTTTATACCGATGGATGCAATCCGTAAATATGCTTGAGGCGCCAGCATATTGTTGACATTCAGCAAAAGCGGTGTGCCGAGATCATCGAAGACTTTCAGAAACACCAGTGACGCACCGGCCACGTATCCCGGCATGGACAGGGGCAGGACGATTCGCCGGAACAAACGGAAACCTGAGCATCCCAGGTTTTGTGCCGACTCTTCCATGGATTTGTCTATGTTTTGAAGAGCCGCAGACAGATTGATCAGAATAAACGGAAAATAATGCAGGCTTTCGACGAAAATAACACCGTTGAGCCCTTCCATGAAGGGGATATTGATTCCGAACCATTGTTCAAGCAGGAGATTGACACTGCCGTTTCGGCCGAACAGCATCATCATGGCTACAGCACCCACAAAGGGCGGCATGATGAGAGGAATGACCCCGAGGCTTTGAACAATAACAGCCCCCTTGAATTCATAGCGTGATGTAAAGTATGCCAACGGCATGGAAAGTGCTGAGGCGATCAGAACGGCCATAATGCCCACATAGAGAGAATTCCAGAACGATTCCCGAAACAGGGCCGTACCGAAGAAGTCTTTGAAATTGGAAAGGGTGAACTGGCCGGTGGTCATATCCTGGAAGGCGACGAAAACGACCTGCACCACGGGAACAACGAGAAACATGAGCAGAAACAGGGCAATGAGCAGCATGACTGCTGTCAGCGCCGGATGCTTTCTAAATCCAGAATTTGCCATTGATGCTCCTTCCCGCCGACTTGCCCGTATATATATTCGGTCTATTTGTGCGTTGACCGATCGATTATCAACAGATCACGAACAACCCTGATCGAGTGTTACGCGATGTTCGATTAGGGTTGTTCGATCAATATCGATAGTTCCTACTTGAGCATCTTTATGGCTTTTTCGGCTTTTGCTTTTGCCTCAGCGTAATTTTTCTTGGTAAATGAGTCCCATTTCTCTTCGATTTCCGCTTGCCGCGGCGGCACCTTCACGGACGCCTTTTTCCGCTTCTTGAAGACATTCGATGTAAAAACACCGGGAAATTTCGCGTCCACCGCATCGGCTTCGGAAATCGGCATCGCTGCCACCAGGGCGTGTGCTTCCTTGATGAGTGCCTCGGCTTCGGTGTTGGATTTACCGGATAAGGCCGTCTCAGCTTTTTGAATAGCCTTGACCGCTTTTGCCAAATCTTCGCGCCGGTAGGTGATCATCACGTCGAACAGGGAGTTGACGATGTTGTATCTTGTTTTGGATAGAACCACGTCGAACTTGACTGCCGCTCCGATGGATTTGTCTTTGAAGGGATTCGGAAAATTCTTGGGTGCTCTAGCGTATGTTTCAGGATTGACGGGCAGGCGGCGAATCGCAGGATCCAGTAGTAGTTCCTGTCCTTCCAGCGACAAGAGATACTCGATGAAGGCAGCGGCCGCTTGGGGATGCGGTGCATTCTTCACGATGGCGATATTGGCCGGCACCAGCGTGGTCACCGTCGGATATACGAAATCGACCGGAAATCCCGTGGCCTTTGACGAAAACCCAAAAAAGTCGATGACCACACCGACACCGAAATCACCGCTGTTGATACCTTCGGGAACACCGAAGCTTCGTTCAGTGACCATCTTGAAATTGCCGGCCATCTCTTTCCAAGTAGCCCAGCCTTTATCCCAACCCTCGCCCTGAAGTACGGTTTCCACTGTTAAGTGCGTGGTTCCAGAACGTGATGGTGCGGACATCCCGACGTGGTTATGATAGATTGGTTTTTTCAGATCGTTCCACTCTTTCGGAACCGGAATCTTTTTAGCCTTTAAATAGCGGGTGTTCCACATGATTCCATAGCCCGACCCGGCAAAACCGATGTAATAGCCATCGGGATCGTTGATGGGATAAGATCCGATCTTTTTCGGGATGCCCTTGGCCTTGGGTGCATATTGGGTTAAAAGTCCATCCCCTTTAAGTACTTCGAACGCGTCGGGCGCTGAAGCCCACATGAGATCCGACGTGTTTCCTTGTGCGGTTTCCTGGATATACTTCACCCCTGCGGAGGTCTTTTTTTGCAAAATTTCCACCGTGGTGCCCGGATACTTCGCTTCAAAGGCCTTTTTAAAGGGACCGGTCAGATCCTTTGGGTACGAGGTGACGACTACCAACTTGTTTTCCATGCCGATGGATGGGCCGGCCCATAGAAAGCATACGGCTGCGATAATGATTCCTAGTGTGATAAGTTTCGATCTGGGATTTGATCTCATCTTCATGACAGTTCCTCCTTTTTTTCATGTGTTAAAAGATTATCGTAGAATCGATAGTAAAAGGGGCGCGCGGGCGTTGCTTTCTTCACATTCAATTTTGATGCCATGAGAACCGTTTCTTTTAACAAATTGTAACTCTTTGATTTTTTGAATATTTAAACGATTTACGGGGAAATATTTCCAGTAGGCGACGCAACGACATTTAAATTTTGGTGGATTTAAACCAATAGGTGGTGGATATCAATCAGTGGGGTGGATGTCGTATTTTTCCATTCTGTACCGCAGGGTATTGCGGGAAATTTTAAGGAGGGCGGCAGTTTTCGTTTGATTGCCCTTAGCCATTGCGAGCGCCTGCCTGATTAGAAATTTCTCCATTTCGTCCAAAGAGAGGCCTTTTGAAGGAATTTGAAAGTTTGCGAACGGGGCAGTCGGGTTAGGCGGTTCACGGTCCAGGAGCATATCCTCCGCTCCGACGGCATCTCGATTACAGAGAATCATTGCCCTTTCAAGACAATTCTGGAGCTCTCTGACATTCCCCCGCCAGGGGTGGGATATTAAAAGGTCCATGGTATCAGGTGTCGTGGTTTTAACCTGTTTTCCGATTTCACCGGCAAACTGAACGAGGAATTGCCGCACCAAAATGGGAATGTCATCTGTATGATCGCGCAACGGGGGAATGTAAATGGGAAATATGTTGAGCCGGTAAAACAGATCGATACGGAACGCGCCCTCATTGACCAGCTGTTTCAGATCCCGATTCGTGGCGGCAATGATGCGCACATCAACCTCCAAAGAACGATTGCCACCCAGTCGTTCAAAAGTCATTTCTTCCAGTACCCGTAACATTTTAATCTGAGCTTGCTGGCTCATGTCACCGACCTCGTCCAGAAAAATAGTGCCGGTGTCGGCAATCTCAAATCGTCCCGGTTTCTGTTTAAAAGCCCCGGTGAACGCGCCTTTCTCATAACCGAACAGTTCGCTTTCCAATAGGGTATCAGGCAAAGCCCCACAGTTGAAGGGAACAAATGGTCGGGCGGAGCGAGGACTATTGTAATGGATCAGGCGAGCCAGCATTTCTTTTCCCGTTCCGCTTTCCCCCTGGATCAAAACGGTGGACGCGGTTTGCGCCACTTGTGCAGCCAGTTTCCGGACCTCCAGGATTTCCGGAGAATCACCGATGAAATGCTCAAAACCATATTTGACGCCCACGGCCTCGCGAAGATAGCGATTTTCATCCTGCAGTTTTGAATAATTAATGGCTTTGGATACGATAATACGGATCTCTTCATTTTCAAAGGGCTTGGTGATGTAATCAAAAGCCCCTGCTTTCATCGCCTTCACCGCTGATTCGACACTTCCGTAGGCAGTAATGACGATCACCGGAACATCCGGTTTTTCCCCGTGGATGAAGTCCAAAAGCGCCATACCGTCCATTTGGGGCATTTTTAAATCCGTGATGACCAGGTCGTAAAGATGCTGCTGAAAATAATCGCGCGCCTCAAGGCCGTTTTCCGCCAGATCGATATCATAGTGCCGGCTACTGAGAATGATTTGGAGGATGCGGCGAAATTTCTGTTCGTCATCAACAATCAAAATACGAGGTTTTTTCATGGCTATCATTTACTCTGGTCTATTGTTAACGGGAAAGTGAAGAGTGAGCCGGGTGCCTTTGCCGATCTCACTTTCCACACTGATTTTCCCTTTATGATTTTCGATAATTCTATTGACGGTGGCTAATCCCAGTCCCGTTCCCTCTTTTTTGGTGGTAAAAAAAGGATCGAAGATTCTACCAAGATCTTCTTTCTGTATACCGATCCCCGTATCTTCAAACTCCACGAACACATTGCCCGAATCTGGGGAGTTTTCTGGATCTTCCTTTTGAGATTCAAACCCGGTCGCAACCGTGATTATTCCTCCGTCCGGCATGGCTTCGTGACAGTTGATAAGCAGGTTTAAAATGACCTGCCGGATCTGTTCTCCATCGATCAGTATGTCCGGCAAGTCCTGATTGTACTTCCGTGTTATCTTTATTTGATTTCCCAGATTTTTTTGGGATTCCCAGAAGTGAATTCTCTCTTCCAGGGTTTCATTAATGTCGGCTTTTTTAAGATTTGGAGGCCTGGGACGCGAGTGATTCAACAAATCACGGACTTTTATGTCCAGCCGATTCACTTCATCGATAATAAAGTCCACAACCTCCGATTTGACATCGCTATCTTCGGTTTCATCAATAAGAATCTGGGCGGATCCTTTTATAATTCCGAGCGGATTTTTTATTTCATGGGCGATTCGGGTCGTCAGTTCCCCGAGGGCCGCCATCTTCTCTTTTTGCATTAATCTTGTATAGGTTCTCTGGAGCTCCGCTTTGCTCTTTTTCAATGAGACGGCCATCTCATTAAACGATCTGGAAAGCAGATCGAATTCGTCTGCCGTATCGATGGCGATCTCCTGTTCATAATTGCCTGAAGCCACGGTTTCCATGCTCCGGGCAAGTTTTTCAATCGGTCCGGTAACAAAACGGCTCAATATCAATGCCACACCGATTCCGATTAATACGGAAACCAGGCTTGTCATGATAACCACCAGGATATTTTTAGTCATTTCCACCCGCATATGCTCAAGTGAAAATCCGACCCTTACCGTGCCCCATTTATTCGTATCGACAAATACCGGCACGGAAATGTCATTGATCCGTGCCTTAAACGTAGGGTTCTGGTACGTCTGTACCAGAAACGTCTTAACCAGACCCTGGACATTGTTGTTTATCGGTTCCGGTATTTTTCTCAAGGCCCCGGTACTTTGAGCGAGAATACGCCCGTGCCTGTCCGTGATGATAACGTAAACGATGTTTTTCTTTTTTATCAGATTATTGACATGCTCATTTAATGTATAAAAATCATTCCTGATAATCGGGTCGATACTTCCCTGCCCCAATGTCTGGGTCAGGATTAATCCCTCATCACGAACCTGTTTGAGGTAGTTGTGTCTCCATCGCAAATAGTTTGTTACAGCCAGTATTGAAATCGTGACAATGATGACAAGGATAAATGAGTAAACAAATCGCATTTTCAGGCTTAATTTTTTAAAATCTAAAAAACCCATTTTCTTGCCTCACGAATGCTGTCATAATCACTGTCGTGAGCTTCTTCGAACCCTTCGATCTGTATATATTCAGAAAGTTCCCGGGTCTCCGGTGTTTGTCCGATCTTTAGAAATGCATCCTTAATTTTGGCAACCAGCGTTCCATCCAGGCCGCCTCTGACACTGAACGGACCCAGATATACCGGGTCGGACTTCCAGACGATTCTCAATTCTTTGACCTTCGGATTCTCGAAGCGCCACCGGGTTGTGGACATGGCGGCGCCCGCCACATTTCCTGTACAGACGGACAGGAGTACCGAATCGTGATTCCCGGCATATATCACTTCGGAAAAATACGCTTCAGGATCGGTAATACCCCTCTGCCGCATCATAGTGGTCGGTAAGAGATAACCGGTCGTCGACTCTTTATCGGTAAAAGCAAATGATTTACCTTTTAAATCGTTAAACGTTTTTAAGCCGCTGTCTTTCCGAACGATGATAATGCTATTATAATAAGAGCTTCCGAATTTCTTTCTGCGAACCAGCGGGCGAATATCGGCGGCCTCGCGGGTTAGCACATACATAAACGCTCCGGTCAAGCATAGATCCATCTCTCCGTTGGCGAATGCGTTTATTATTTCTCTGTAGCTGGATCGAAATAGCATTTCCACGGGCATCTGCAGTTCTTTAGCGAGGTAATCCGCAAACGGTCGCCATTTTTTTACCATGAAAACGGCATTGCCTTGAGGAATAAAACCGATATTGAGAGATGTCCCGCTCTGTACGTTCTCATTAAGCGTAGCTATTGGAGTACCGCCTTCGATCCTGGTAATTTTAAAAAGGCTGCTGCTGTCCCCCACGTATAGTTTCATCAGCAGAACGATTAGCGCTGCTGACAGTGCATAGACAATATATCGTTTTTTATATGTCATAACCAACAAGCCTCATTGAGATATCTTGATTTTGATATTCGTGGATTCCATAAGACACCTGTCAGGAGTCTAGAGTGACTTCTCAGACACATCCATACGCATTGAGAAAAAGAGGCGCGAATAATAAGAGATAGAGAAGAGATAGAGATAAGACATTGCTTTTTCAGCGCGGATAAATC
>CAZHAH010000223.1:0-8995 GCA_964530095.1 uncultured Desulfobacteraceae bacterium
TGGCGATAAATCGATATGCTGGACAGAGTCAGGCGCAATGCCCTCTGCAATGCCTTCTAAGATCTTTTGAGTTGTTTTGGTCGGAGAAAAATAGATCAGTTTCAGCGATTTGATATCCATCTCAATAAACCCTCCACATGTGAAATAATATGGCCCCGATCAAATAGGGGAGAGGCCTTTTATCATCCTGTCCCAATCATGAGGAACCGCCTATCGGCGCATTATCGGAGGCCTCGAGCGTGTAGTTCTGAACCGGGCCCCGGCGTCGAATAGCAAAGCTGATGTCCGGCCGGACTTTTAAGATTTTGCCCTGTGCTACTTGCACCGTGCCAACCTTGAGCCCTCGACGCTTTTTGACAAACCGCGCCAGGGTACAGTAAATCCGAACGGTTCCGGCAGCGCGGGCCTTGCTATGGTAGGCCGCAATAGCCGCTGCCTGGCGAAGCGTGTCGCGACCTGGTTCCTCCTCCGGCTTTGCCCTGAGCACCACATGGCTTCCCGGAATACCCTCTGCATGAAACCACCAATCCAACGGCTGGGCCAATCTGGTGCTCAGAAAGTCGTTATCTTCATCTCCGGCACCGGCCAGCACCAGCCAGTTGCCCGGAAGTTCATACTGAATTAAGCGTGGTTTGAAACCATTCATGACAACAACGTCCCCCAGAACCATCTAAAAGATATTATCAGTCATCGCTCTGCCTACGGTGAACGGCAGTGCAGGCCTCCACCGCCTTCACGAAAGCTGTCGGGTTCTCCGGCGTAACGACTAGAACATGGTTCGGAAAGCGTAGCACCACACTGCGTTTTTTATCCGTGGCATATGTTTCAAAGATACCCAGCTTTCTGTTCCGGCACTTCTTGCCCGAAAAGACGAAGAGACCGCCGTTTGGCATAGCGTAGATTCCCTTCAATGCCGCTGGGTCTTTCTCGACGGATTTCAGCTTCCCCAACGGGAATTCTGTGTCAGACCCGAATCGCTCAACAATAAGGCGGTCCCCTGAGAGCATATAGTTCCGAATAAACTGTGTACGAAAAGCCCAGACCAAGAACCCGAAGGTGACAATCTAAATCAACAATGCCGGAAGCAAAGCCTGAAGGCCTCCATCGAGGAACAGGACAAAGGGCCATCCCATGAACAGTACAATTGTGAAACCGGTGATCAAGCTGAGCAAAGGACTCCATGGTGCCCTGAATCGTTTTGCGGACGCTCCCAGCTTTTATCCTCCTACTTTAATTTGAAATCGATACAAGCTTCGCAATAGATGAATTGCTTGATATTTTTTCAACAATAAGATCAGCGATATAACGATTTCCTTTTTCGGTATAGTGTCCTCGTGAACCTATGAAGCCAGGTATATCCTTTTGAATAAACAATTCAGAAATCGATGTTGAATCTAAATTGCGAAACTCATCAATCAAATCAAAATAGAACCAACCATGCTGCAGTTGGACACCATCGCGCATATACCAAAGATAAGCTTGGTCTAATCCATATCCTCCTTGCCCCATATTTACAGATTCAATACCAGGAACGATTGATGACAAAACGGAACACCAGGTATGATCATTGTCAACCCCATAGCCTAATACAAAAGAATCTCCACTACATATCCAACGCCTTTTGCCCTTGGGAATATCAATATCAAAATCATGATTATTGCGAAAACGCTGCGAATTTGTCCTTATATACCTATTTGGGCCATACATATCTTGGATGTGAATGTTTGGTTTATTAATCCAACCGAGTAAAGGATCATATTCTGTATGAAGTCTTTCAGCTAGGATTTGAGCCTTTTGAAGTTTGGAAAAAACGAGTATATAACTGGCAAACCCTTCCAATGAAGAGAATATGAAAATAGTTATTAACACTATCACCGCAATATCTTTCCATATTGAACTTACTTTTGGGCCTATTCTCATGGGGTTCCTTTCTCCATAACATCCCAGTTAAACGAATAATTATACTATTTTTCTACTGAATCTAGATCGGCTTTCGAGGCATTGTTATCCCCATATTTATCTCCCGCCGCCTTTTTGGAGGCCATTTGCTTAAGCCTGGTCTCTGGTTGATGATAACGGCGATAATAATGCGTTAATGTTGTGTAGGTGAAAATCGAGTTGATCATCGGAATTCTAATCAAATGCCAAAACAGCCAATAGGAAAGAAATAGTGCCGTGAAAAAGTCGATAAAATATATTGTTTTATAGGAAAAGTAGTAACCAAGCGTTGGTATTTTGTAATACAGATCGTTCAGTCTATAAAACAAATAAGACATCACAGGAACCGAAACAAGAAAGTATAATAGAATAGCCCAGGAATGGCCCGCCTCCACAGCTCTTTTGTTGCAATAGCCCATGCATCGCAGACACACTTCGCAATGATAGGTCCAGTAGGGACGTTTCTTTTTGCCCGCATCTCTCATCTCTATGGCCTGATTGGGGCAGAATTTGGCGCACAACCCGCAACCAACACACAGGTTATTGGAAAACATGACCTTGGCCATATAAAGTTTCCCGATCAGGAGATAGAGGATAGGTAAAAGCGGAATCAGCCAAAAGATGCCGATGCTCCACAATGCCTCCCACAGGTTGTTGCGTGTAAAAAAGACGCGACGCCCATTCATGATGCGGGGCATCAGTTGCTCCAACTTTTGCTCCGCCTTCTTAGAGATGGCCTCCACATTTTTTGAATGCAGCCCCCACTGAAAATTGATGAAATTGGACGGCATGTCCAGGCTGAAGAGCGCCCGGGGTCGATACCCTTTTATCATCATGAGAAAAGCGGCCAGAAAAGTCCCCAAACCCGCTGCGCCGGGAATCCGCAAAGGCCCCACTTTAATCCCACCGCGGGTGGCCGCACATAGGGCCGGAACTCCCTTTTGCCTGCGCATCCTTAACAAAAATTTGATCATAGACCAGGGCGGCATAAATCCGTGCGCAGGGAACAAGACCCCCACCAGGGTGTCTTTGGAAGGGATTGGTTGGTTTTCAGCATCCGCTTCTTCGATCATAACGATCTTTATATCTTCCACATATGGGTCGGCTATTTCTTTCATCCAGCATGCCATACGATAGGTATTGCCGGTTCCGCTCATCACATAGAAGATCGCATTTTTAAAAATGAAGCCATCCAACTTTAATTGCCCTTTTATTAGGAATAATCCTCAGATGCATAATGGTCGCGGTATAAGAGCGGCCCGGTGTACTGGGGACTTAGTTTGCCGTTGCCTCATCTAAAGAAATTTCAACCCTTTCTTTTCCTTTACCAATATTATTGCGTTTTAAAAGAATGTTCCCAACTTCGCCTATAAGCTTTAAATGGGTTCCTCCGCAGGGAACCCGTGCAAAGCTGTTCACCTTCCAATATCTTTTTTCTGCACGCTCATCACTGAAAGCGCTGACTATCTCTTGGTTGGATTCGACAAGCTTGAGAGCCTCTTGGCGGATTTCAGGCAGCAGGTATGAGATGTTTTCCTGCCATAAAAAGTCGATTCGCGCTTTGTCTTCACCAATATGAGCACCGATTTTTTCAACCCCTTTCAGTTTTCGATAGAAAAGTTCCAATACAATTTCTGCTGCAAAATGCAGCCGCATTAACTGGTAGCGTCTTTCCCAGTCTATCGTCATCTTTACTCGATCGTCAGGCGCCAACTCATGGCCATCTTCTAAAGTGTAAACAATCTCCCTATCTTCTTTACGAGCCTGGATAACAGGGTGGTTATTTATTGACCCATAGTCGCTTTCCTGTCCCCCGGACAGTGCATAAAAAATCGTTTGATCGACCGTAATGTCATTACCCTCAACGCCTGTTACGGTCGTTTCTATCTCAGTGAGATAAGGATCTTCCCAAAAAGCTTTTATTGTCATAGGGCTACTCTACGAATATTATGGCTGAACGCGGAAATGAGGAGAATGCTGCCCCCTTTCCCCTTCTTGTCTTTCCATTTCCCGTTAGTCAATATGTGATTTCTGGGCAAGATTGCCTCCTCGCCAAATGTACAGTGCAAGTAGCGGTGTGGATTCGGTCCGCATTCCATGTGTTAGCCACGATCTGTGATATATCGGAACGCCGCTTGGCCTCGATACCCAATCATCATCCCCTTGCACCCATAGAGCCTGCGAGCTCAACGGGATGTAGATCTCCTCTGCCTCATGGCTGTGCTTTGGATATTCGATGTCCGGTCCAAGTAATAGGAACCCGCAAGCAATATTTTTGCTATCAATGGGCCCACGCAACCCTATTAATTCTGTCCAACCATATTTTTTCAAAAAAATAACTCCAAAATCTTCTTTCGAGTATGTTTGCCCCCAACTCAGAAACTTCGCCGAGATCCCAAGCATTTTGACTATCCTTTCAGTTTTTGCATGGGATTCTACAACAAGATCTGGCAAATAGGTCAGAACAGGGAGGGTACTTTGAAAAACTGTTCGAGTTTTGAAAGGTTTAGAAGGCCAATCCGCAAGAAAGGGGGCAAGGCGAATATCATCTAGGCCAATTAAATAATCATATATTATGTTTGCAAGCTCAACAGCTTCAGTTTTGAAGGTTGACATATTTAATAACTCTCATTTTGAATAAAGCTAACTGGCGCCGGGATGAGCCGTTGCCCTTTGAACGCGCAACTGGTTATCCAATAATCCGTGCCAACGGGTCCGGAGCGAAGAGGAGCCCAAAAAATCGGGCTCGCCTTTCATCTGCACGTAGAGCTTTTTCCCAGTCTCGCCTACCTTGACATGCCTGTCAAACCCCAATTCCTTAGTTTCGGATAGCTACTCAAATGAAACGAATGAAGAAGATTCTAATGATTGCCCGAGGCGGTCACCTGCACCGCGCAAGGGAGTCTAAAAACAGATCCAGATACATTTGAAATGGGCGGTGGGCATTGGCAGAGGAAGCGAGTTGGGTTTGGCCTCCGCATATGTTATCATACTGAATCATGGAGGAATGATAAATATTTACATATAAATTTCAGATAGTTAGAACTATCCGTCAATGGTTCCATCACCGTCAGAAGGCTGCATGAGAACGAGAGCAACGGTCGGCAAGCGAATTGACCAAGGCTCATAATTTGGTGGCCTCCCTGAACCCGTGAACGGTTACAATAGGCCTGTTCGGATTATCTGATTGGCTGAAAGGAGTGTCTTCAAGATGAAAACAATAATTCTAGTCCGACACGCCAAATCAAGCTGGAAAGATCCCAGTCTGGACGATTTTGATAGGCCCTTGAATAAAAGAGGTAAAAAAAATGCGCCATTTATGGGGAAAAAACTAAAAGACCGACAAATGAGACCTGACCTTATTCTGTCCAGTCCTGCAAAAAGGGCAAGAAAAACGGCCATAGCTGTTGCCAAGGCGATAGACTATCCCAAAAAAAAGATTATTTATGACACCAATATGTATCATGCCGGTGCAGGATATCTATTTGAATTGGTGAAAAACTTGGAGGATGAAAATAACACCATCATGCTGTTTGGCCATAACCCCGGCTTCAATGAAATTGCTGATATGTTGTGTAAAAAAAACCGGGTATATAACATCCCGACCACGGGTGTATACTGCATCAAGTTCGATGTCAGCCAATGGAAAAAAGTGGAAGAGGGTAAAGGCGACTTTGTTTTTTTCGATTATCCGAAGCGTTACAAAGGCGAGTCAATTTAGGAACTCGGAAACAATAAGTCTTTATAGCCGCTAGGAACCTAAGAAAGCATGCTATTTTCAAAGAGGCCCTGCCCATGAACAAACCTAAGAAATACAATTTGCCTGTCGGACATGATCAAGTACGTCTGATGGGCGAATTGGCCAGTCATTTTGCGATTAAGACAGAGCGACCCATACAGAAACGAATAGCGATATACGATACTTTTGACTGGCGCCTATTTAACAAATCTCTTGTGTTGTACGGGTCCGGGAAAAAACTCTTTTTACGCAAACTGTTAAAAAACGAAAATATTCACAGCACTGACATTGTCTCTACGCCGGTTTTTTTGTGGGATTTCCCGGATGGCGGATTAAAAGAACTGTTGGCGCCGATCATAAAAATGCGGGCACTCCTTAAGCTCGTTGAAGTATATTCTCGTTCAACGTCCTACCGTATCTTGAACCCGGATGAAAAAACAGTGGTCCGATTGGTGTATGATGAGATTCGAACGACCCGAAGAAAAGATTCGCCGGTCCTGGCTATTTATTTGTGGCTGCTACCCGTGAAGGGATACCCGAAGTATTCCCGAAACCTGGCCAAACGATTAAATGAAGCCGGATTTACTGCGGATGAGAAAGAAGACATTTATTCTAAATCGCTCGCTGCAGTGAATAAAAGTCCGGGCAGCTATTCTTCAAAATTTAAAATAAGACTCGACCCGGATATGAGTTCTGATGAATCGATTAAAAGCATTCTGCTCTTTTTATTGCAAGTCATAAAAACCAATGAAGTCTACATTGAGAAGGATTTAGATACGGAATTTTTACACGATTACCGGGTTGCCATACGTCGCACCCGCTCTGTTTTGGGTCAGGTCAAAAATGTATTTCCGAAGGAGACGACCGTCCGTTTTAAAAAGGATTTTTCTTTCGTGGGCAAACTCTCAAACCAGTTGCGGGATTTAGATGTCTATCTCCTTAAGGAGGATGCCTATAAAGCGATGCTCCCAGATGTTTTGCGTGGTGATATCGATCCTCTGTTTGACTACTTGCGTGGAAAGCGACTAAAGGCGCTTAAGCAAGTTGTCAGCAGTTTTGAGTCTAACAAATATAGGCAGATATTACAGGATTGGGAGGCATTCTTAAATGAACCGCAGCGAGATTCCACCAGGACATCTCATTCTGATCTTAAAATATTGACTCTGGCGCAAAAAAGAATCTACAAGCAATACAGGTCAATTATCGAAGCCGGCAGCCGGATCCTGGAGAACACCGATGACAACAAACTACATGCGCTGAGAATAGAATGCAAAAAATTGCGATACCTGATGGAGTTTTTTTCCAGTCTGTTTTCGGGGAAAAAGATCAATATTTTAATTAAGCAATTGAAGAAAGTGCAGGACAATTTAGGGGACTTAAATGATCTTCGCGTCGAGGAAGAATATCTGTTGCACATTGCAGAAGAACTGCGCGCGACCGGCCATAAAAATAAAAAAGCACTCTTGGCCATTGGCAGCCTGATTGGCGCACTCGATGGAAAAAAGCGGGTCGTTAGGTCCAAGTTTACCAAAACCTTTAAAGACTATGCATCATCTCAGAATGAGCAGGTATTCCGGGGTCTTTTTGCCTTAAAATAGGAAGAGGGAGTTTTGTGACAACGCTGGCACTTTACAGTAATAAAGGGGGAGTGGGAAAAACCGCAGCAGCGGTAAACTTGTCCTATTTGGCCTCACAGACTGGCGCCAAAACCCTCATCTGCGATCTCGACCCTCAAGGTTCCGCAACTTTTTACTATCGAGTGAAACCCAAGCTAAAGTTCGGCACAAAGAGGTTTGTTAAAGGAGGGAAAAAGCTTATAAAAAGCATCAAAGGCACAGATTATGAAAACCTTGATCTGCTGCCGGCCGATTTCGCCCATCGCAATTTGGAAACCGCTTTTGATAAATTGAAACGCCCGAAAGAGCGGTTGAGTAAAATTCTAAAACCGCTTAAAAATGAATATGATTTGATCATTCTTGACTGTCCGGCCACCATCAGTATGCTGGCTGAAAATATATTTAACGCCGTGGACTATACGCTTGTTCCTCTTATTCCAACAACGCTCTCCGTTCGATCCCACAGACTATTGCTGGCTTTTTGCGAAAAAAATAAATACGACATAGGTAGGATTTATGCTTTTTTTTCGATGGTCGACAGGCGAAAAACAATGCACAGTGAACTCATGGCGCTGGTGCTCAAGGAGTTTAAGGGCGTCTTAAGAAGCCAAATTCCATATCTGTCGGAAATTGAAAGAATGGGGATTGATCGAGAACCGATCGGAGCCCTCTCATCGGAATCAGCGGCTTCAAAATCATATAAAAATTTGTGGGTAAAAATCCGGGAAACGATGCTTTCGGAGGCTATCATTTAATACCTTAATTAGAAAAGAAAACAATCCGATTAGATGGACCAGAGAAAAATAGAAATGTGCAATTTGATAATTGACACTTCGGTGATGTTCACAACCTGTATCTCATGAGGCGGCGATGGCTCTGGAAATCGAGAGAAAATTTTTAGTAAAGGGAGATGCCTGGCGCAGAGAACAAGGGACAATGTATCGCCAGGGTTATTTAAACACCGACAAAAGAAGAAATGTCCGTGTACGCACTATTAACGACAAAGGATATTTGGCCATTAAAGGTATTGCCCGGGGAGCTGTCCGGGTGGAATACGAATACGACATCCCTAGGGCCGAAGCTGAAGCCATGCTGGACGACATTTGCGAAAAACCCCTTATTGAAAAAAAAAGATACAAAATCAGGTTCAAAGGAGTCAACTGGGAGGTTGACGAGTTTTTCGGTGAGAATCAGGGTTTGATCGTCGCAGAGGTGGAGCTTGAAAGTGAAGACGAGGAAGTTATTAAACCCGAATGGATTGGGGAAGAGGTGACGGGTGATCCAAAATATTTCAACGCCAATCTAATTCACCATCCCTATAACACGTGGTGACCTGAGACACCGGAAGGGAATGGATTTGTGTGCCGGCAGCATACTTTTCTCAATCATAACCGCATGTTATTTCCACTTGACACGTGCCGTGGAGGCCAATTATGTTTAGTTTTAATCCGCCGGAGGCGGAGGAGGGTTATATCTCCGCCCTGGGGCGTCTGGATAATTTCCGATTGATACCCCGTCTGCTTGCAACGGGCAGCTCATTCTGGAAACGACATTAGTGCCATATTTTCATTCCCTGATGGACAGCGGCTGAGATGACATAATTGGGCAGAATTTTTTTTGACCGCACAGAGGAAAAAAACGAGGGGTAGTCAGATACCTCCGGTCAAACCGGAGGCTTGAAAAATGTGAACCGCTCAAAGCG
>CAZHAH010000224.1:0-8961 GCA_964530095.1 uncultured Desulfobacteraceae bacterium
GGGGGGGCGGTTCGGCATCTACCGGAAGGAAGCCTCGTTGTCGGTGATGTCAGCATCGGATGTGGCGAATGCTTGAGATGTCTACGCGGAGCCTACCATCTGTGTGATTATCGAAGCGAGGTCGGTATTATCAAAAAGCAAGGTGCATTCGCGGAATATATCAAAATGCCCTCGAAAAATATATATACCGTTCCCGAAGGGATTTCAGCCGGTGAAGCCGCGATGGTCGAACCTGCGGCCACAGCGGTAAATGCCGTCAATCAAACCGGGATCGTTTTGGGGGATCGGGTCATCGTCTTTGGCGATGGCGCCATTGGTTTGTTGTCCGCTCAAGCGGCCAAATGTGCCGGTGGAAGCGATGTGATTGTGGTGGCTCGAAAGGAAGACAATCGCCTTCTGGTGGAAGAAATGGGAATGCATTTTATCAATGTCAAAGAGCAAGGTTTGCGCCAATCAATTGATCGATTGATCGGCGGTTTTGCTGAAGTTGTAATTGAAGCAACAGGAAACGCGGATGTTTTGGATGATGCAATTTCACTCACGCAACCGGGCGGACGGATCTGCGGGTTAAGCATCACCGGAAAAGCTAGGATTCCCATTGATGTAGACTATATTGTGACGCGCGATATCAAATTTGTTGGTGTTTTGGCCAGCCCGGGAGCGTTCGTCCCGACTTTAAGGCTGATGAAACTGGGAAGAATGAACGCAAGGCCAATGATTTCGAAGATCTTTTCCTTAGAAGACGGCCCGGAAGCATTTAAGTACATAAAAGATCGAAAAGGTCCAAAAATAAAAATCCTTGTCTCGCAAGGAGAATGATTGGGCCGACAGGTCAAAAAGAATTTTATGAAAAATGGTTTGCCATAGAGCATCGAGGAGAAAAGAATGGAAACCATACTAAAAGTCGAAAACATTACCAAGAAATTTCCGGGTGTTTTGGCTGTCGACAGCGTCAGCTTGTCGCTTAATAAAGGTGAAATCCTGTCTTTGATCGGAGAAAACGGTGCAGGCAAAAGCACCCTGACGAACATTATAGGTGGAGTTTACCGAGCCGACAATGGAGAAATCAAACTCGAAGACAAGCGCATGTCATTTACATCTTCTCACGACGCTATCCAGGCGGGAATCGCAATGGTGTTTCAAGAACTCTCTTTGGTCGGAAATCTTTCAGTTGCTGAAAACATATTTGCCAATCGACAGCCGATCGGAAAATTGAAAAACATACGATGGAAAAAGCTTTTTCAAGAAAGCAGAGAATTCCTTCAACGGTTTAGTCTCGATATTGATCCTCGGACCCTGGTTAAAGATCTTTCACTCGGAAAACAGCAGATTTTAGAGATATTGAAGGCCATATCAACAAATCCTACAGTGCTCATATTGGATGAGCCGACCACATCACTGACGGATGTGGAAATCAACTATCTTTTCGAAAACATCAATCAGCTGCAAAAACAAGGAATATCGGTTATCTATATTTCGCATAAACTCTCAGAAGTATTTCAAATCGCCAATAGAGTGATGGTTATGCGGGACGGAAAGCATGTTGACACCAAAACTGTGGCTAAAGTCACCGAACAAGATCTGGTCAACATGATGGTGGGCCGCAAGATCAAGGATATTTACGGGGCAAGTGCTGAAAAGAAGATTACAGCCGAATACTTCCGTGTTACAGGATTTAACAGGGAAAATGTATTCCATGACGTTTCATTCGGACTTAAAAAAGGCGAAATTCTCGGATTCGCAGGCCTTGTCGGTGCAGGGCGAACGGAACTTGGCAGATCAATCTTCGGCATCGATCCGAAAAACTCCGGGACCCTCAATCTCGAGGGAAAGCAAATCCAGGTAAACTTTTCAGCTGATGCCATCAAAAACGGGATCTCTTACTTAACTGAGGACCGGACAGCTCATGGGCTTTTTTTGAATATGGCCATTCGAGACAATCTGATCGCCCCAAGCCTGATCAAATACTCCTCTTCCATTGGGCTCTTAAACAAAAACAAAATTACAGAGAATGCGCATACTCAAGTGGAAACTTACTCCATTGCCACTTCCTCCATTCTGCAGAAAGTCCTTAACCTATCGGGCGGAAACCAGCAAAAGTGCTTGATTGGGATGTGGATGGGCATCAATCCCAACGTGATCATTTTTGACGAACCCACTAGGGGGGTGGATGTCGGGGCTCGTTCTGAAATCTATCAAAAAATGAAGGAGCTATCTAGTCTGGGTACCGGAATCATAATGATTTCCTCGGATTTACCGGAACTCATCGGTATGTGTGATCGCATATTGGTCATGCGCCAGGGCAGGATTGCAGCAGAAATTATGCCCGAAGACTTCTCGGAAGAACTCATTTTGTCCTATGCGGCTGGTGTTGAAGAATCAGAGGTGGAATTCAGCAGCCTGGAAGATGCTCTTAGAGAGGAGTTGATCAAAAAAGCAAAACCCACATTGGATGAATTGCGGAATGCCACCTCCCAAACAATCCACATGGCGGTGATGGAGGGGACGGAAGTCGTTTTTATTCATAAAATTCAAGCTCGGCGAAAAGTTCAAATGATGTCCAGAGTCGGTCGTAGGGCTCCCTCCTATTGTACAGGTGTGGGCAAAACCATATTGGCATGGGCACCCGAACATGTCGTCGACAAGGTCTCCAAGAAGCTTGTCCGGTACACAGGCAATACCATTACGGATGATACCCTTTTAAAAGTTGAGCTCAAACGAATTGCTGAAAACGGATACGCTATCGATAACGAAGAACATGAAGAAGGAATTCGATGTGTGAGCGCGCCGATTCGAGATAAAGACGAAGATGTTGTTGCCGCCGTAAGTATTACAACTTCCATGGATAATGTTAAAGACGATCAATTTGCTTCTTTTAAAAAGAAAATTATCGCATCAGCAGAAACAATATCACGTCTCATGGGATATAAATAGGAGCGTGAAGATAAAAATATTTAATAGCAAGATAAGGATAGGGAAGGAAAATGTAAAATGGAGACAGTAAAGGCGCAAATAGCAATGGCAAAAGCAAACGGCAATCTGCTCAAAGATTTACTCTCAAAGTTGGTGGGCGTGAGAGAACTATTCCTGATTGTGTTGATTCTCGTAATGGGCATTATCCTTACATCACTCAAACCCCAGTTTTTGTCATTTGCGAACATTCGATCGCTTTCGATAGGCATCGTTCCCAACGCGATCATCGCCATCGGTATGACGATTTTGTTGGCCTCCGGGGTATTTGACCTATCGGTAGCCGGTGTCATGGCGCTAGCGGGAACGATCTGCGGCATGTTGATGATAAATGGGGTCCCTATCTGGCTTTCCGTGGTGTTGACGCTTTTTATTGGGTGTCTCTTGGGTGCGATAAACGGGTTTAATATTAGCAAATTGCACATTAATCCACTGATTGCGACCTTTGGCATGATGATTATATCGCGCAGCATATCGCTTATTTTAACGGATGGTTATTCGGTAACCGGCCTTCCCAAAGCCTTTAATGTAATGGGAAGTACAAAATTTTTAGGATTTCCTCTGATGGTTTGGATAATGATCGCACTGGTTATTGTGGCAGATCTCTTGCTGCGCAATACACGTTACCTGCGACAAGTCTTTTTCGTGGGCGGCAATGAAAAGGCGGCGCTTTTGTCCGGCATCAAGGTCAATCAAGTTAGGGTTTTTTCTTTTGTTCTCACGGCATTGTTGGCATCAATCGCTGGAATTATTCTAGCGTCGCGTTTAATGGCTGGAACGCCAACCGCCGGTAACATGTTGGAACTCCAGGTTATCGCTGCTTGCGTGATTGGCGGCGCAAGCTTATCAGGTGGTGAGGGCACCATTATGGGCTCGCTTTTCGGTGTCATCTTTCTTTCGTTGATTGGCAATGCGCTGGTGCTTGTGTCAGCTTCGATTTACTGGCACGGTGTAGTGAACGGTTTGATTTTGATCGTGGCCGTGGCTCTGGATATGTGGGTCAGAAAGCGCAGAGAAAGCAAATACTAAGGGAAAGGAGGTGCGTAGATAAAAACAAAAGGTAAAGGCTCTTTGTTACTATGCGAGACAAATTTTAAAGGAGGAGTTACCATGAAAAGTAAAAAGTTATTTATATTGTTTCTTGGTTTATTCATTATCCCGACTTTAGTACTCAGCGGAATCTGTGTTCCAAAGAGCTATGCGGAAGAAGAATATATTTTCCTCGCCGTAGTTTCATCGGTACCCTATTGGGCTGATTCTCGTCAAGGAATCGCAGACGCCGGAAAGGTTTTGGGCGTCAAGACAACATTTATGGGACCTCCGGATTTTGATGTTGCAAAGGAAGCCCAAATGTTGAACGACCTGATTGCCAAAAAGCCTGCAGGCATCATCATCTATCCGGGTGATACGTCTTTAACCGAATCGATTAATCGGGTGGTTGAAGCCGGTATCCCTGTTATCACCGATAATAACGATTGCCCTGAAAGCAAAAGGATGACTCATACAGGATTCGACGGGTATGAGGCTGGTCGGGCTGGCGCCGAACTTATGGCCGAGGCGCTGGGCGGGAAAGGGAAGGTTATTATAGGAGGTTTTCCCAGCCCAAACGTCATGGAACGACAAAGGGGATATAAAGAGGTCTTCAAAGAAAAATATCCCGAAATTGAAGTCGTGGCCGTCGTAAACGATCACGCCGATCCGACCAAGGCCCCTCAAGTGTATACGCAAGCCATTATTGCGCATCCTGAAGCAACGGGAATCATTGGAACCGACGGCGACAGCGGAAAAGGGATTGCGCTGGCACTCGTTGAAACCGGCAAAGTTGGCAAAATTAAAGTCGTTGCAATGGATAGAAACGAAGATATGTTGCCCTACATCGAAGATGGAACCATCTACGCTTCGATCGCAGATAAAGCATACATGAATGCATTTTTGGGGATTCACATGCTCTATTGGTACCACCACAACATTGTTCAACCGATTCCGAATTGGAAAAAACTCGGTATCCGCGTTTTCCCGGAATTCGTCAAAACCGGTGTGATGGCTATTACCAAAGAAAGCGTGAAAAACTTTTATCACAAGAAGCGATAACCCATTGAATATTCCGGCCGGAGAATCATGATTCGATATTGTCGATAAAATGATCCTCCGGTCGGGATCGCATATTCTTTTTTCTTATTATAAAGAGGAAACAATATGAAAGCCGCAGTATGGTACGGACAAAGGGATATCAGAGTAGAAAATATTCCAGACCCGCCGGAACCGGGCGAGGGTGAGATACAGGCCAAGGTTTCCTACGCCGGAATTTGCGGAACGGATCTAAAAGAGTATATCTCGGGGCCCGTATTTATTCCTTGGGACACACCTCATCCTTTGACAGGCCATTGCGGACCTACCATTTTGGGGCATGAGATGATGGGAACTGTTATTGCAGTTGGACCAAATGTCACCGATTTTAAGGTGGGGGATCGGGTCACACCTGATATTGTTTTGTATTGTGGAAAGTGCGATCTATGCAAGCAAGGCAAATATGTGTTGTGTCGACAAGGCGCATCGCTGGGGCTGCAAACATCCACTGGTGGTTTTGGTGAATATGTCAACATGCCCGCGTATACGGCTCATAAGCTGCCGCCCGAAGTCTCAAATGAGGCTGGCGCCATGGCTGAACCCCTCGCAACTGCTCTGCACGCCATTCGACGAGGTGGGGTGAGCATTGGTGATAACGTGGCGGTCATAGGCGGAACTACCGCCTTTTTCGCAATGCAGGCGGCATGGCTTGCGGGCGCAAGAGCTGTGTTTCTGGTCACTATCGGTAAAACCAGATTAAAGGTAGCCACCGAATTGGGGGTAACAAAAGCCATCGATGGCTTAGACGATCCTATCGGGCGGATCCTTGATGAGACCGGGGGTAAGGGCGTCGATGTGGTAATCGAATGCGCAGGAACCGAAAAGAGCCTGGATACCGCCTTACAAGCGGCCAATAAATGCGGTCGAATCGTTTTGTTGGGTATTTTCGGTGGCAAAATTCCAGTAGATGCCAATCAACTTGTTTTCTTCGAGAAACAGATGGTGGGCTCTTTGGGTCGGGATTCGGAAAAAGATATGGAAACCGCCATCGAGTACCTGAAAGCCGGAAAAATTATCACCGGTCCGATTTTAAGCGCCAAAATCAGGCTGGATGATATCGTTTCAGAAGGATTTGAAACGCTGATCAAAAAGCCGGAAAAGCACCTCAAAATTTTAGTATCTCCTACTTGACCCGGACAACCGCAAAAGTGATTCCGATGTGTAAATCGCAATGAAAAACCGTTTAGGCTGTCCAAAAGCCCTTCCGAAAAAACCGGCGGTGGCGGCGCAGACAGACAGATCTTTGGCCACCTTAAAATAGCCTTCTAACCCGTGATTGAAAAAGCGGAATAATTGACTGCAACGCATCATAATTTTAGAAGGAGAAAATGGAAATGATTAGACGAAGGATCGGCAATTCCGATATTTATAGTTCCCTAATCGGATATGGATGCTGGGAGGCCGGAAAAGCCGGATGGACCGGCGTAAACGATAAGGATTCTCTCTACGCCATTGAATATGCCATTGACCATGGCATAAACTATTTTGATACAGCCGCTTTTTATGGTCAGGGGCATGCAGAAAAAATTCTGGGACAAGCCGTCAAGGGAAAAAGAGACAAGGTCTATATCGCCACCAAATGCGGCTTGTTCTATGATGAAAACAATAAGATTGTCCGAAGTTTGAAGCCCGACGTCGTTCAAAAGGAGATCGACGACAGTTTGAAACGGTTGGGTGTCGATTATATCGATATTATCCAAGGCCATTGGGACGATTACAACACGCCTATAGAAGATACGATGGAAGCCTTTGTTAAAGCCAGGGGGCAAGGGAAAATCCGCTATGTCGGCGGATCCAACTTAAATATTAAAACCGCGGACCGGGCGCGAAAAGTGGTGGATATCATATCGAATCAGGTCCTGTATAACCTGATCGATCGAAACTCCGTCCGTTACATTACAGAGGAGCTGGATTACCTTACCGAAAAAGAGATCGTTCCCTTTTGCGAAAAAAACAACATCGGCCTTATTCCATACAGCCCGCTGGGACAGGGCTTTTTGTCGGAAAGGTTTCGTCCCGAAACATTCACTGCCGAGGATGATTTCAGAAAAATCAACCCGATGTTTGAACAAAACGTGCAGCGGAGGAAAGATCTTCTTGAGATCGCACACGTAAACGGCCTGACCCTTTCCGAATTGGCCATCCTCTGGCTTGCGAAAAAGGAAGTAATTGTATCAATCATTGTCAGTTCCATCAATGTAAAGCACATTCAAAGCAATATCGATACGCTCGAGAAGCTGAATGACTTCAATTTGGAGCTGTAAAAGGTGAAGTAAGAAATTACTATACCGATTTAATTCAAAAACTATTTGAAAGGCATTTTATAATTGGTTGACAATATTGTTAATAATTTTGTTGCTGATATTTAAAATTTAGCTGATCGATGGGAAACTGATTACAGATAACCTCGGGACCGCTATGCTGTCATTCCCGCCTTAAATCTGCTTCAATTTTAAAACCATATATACGACAATTAAAGTTTATGGGCTGAATTTATTATAAAAACACGTGATTCCAAATTTTGTGTAGCCATTCGGCCGAAAAGATTTTGCAGTAAAATGATTTCATAAACTTCGGCACACTTAAAAAAAAATTACAGGTATTCAATCTCAAACATGTGGTTGACGTAAAAATCTCTTGACAAGGTTATTTTATTTGTTTAGTTTAATTGTTAACAATTTTGTTGCTGAAAATTATAAAAACCGGAATTCTACACGTTGCCCATTCTGCAATTATCAGCGTATTGAAACTTTCTCCTGTTGCTGCGAATTTACTGAAAAAACCTGCTTTTAACTTGCCTGCTGCTTATAAAAGATGGGCCGTAATCATCACTAAAGTAAAGAACCAATATCGGAAGGAGGGAAACAAGTAACTCTCACCAATGCAAACCCTGCATGCAAACCACTAAAATAAGGAGGAATATGATCATGAAAATGAATTACCTTACTAAATTAGCTATGCTACTGGTCATCGCAGGCCTTGTTTTTGGTCTGTCTTCAGCCGTAACTGCGGGCTCCAAGGAGCTTAGAGTCAGCGTGATAGCACCCTATACAGGACCTTACGGGTTTTACGGCCAGGCCAATCAACCCGGCATCGAGCTTTTTGCCGAGCTGCTCAACTCCCGCGGCGGAGTTAAGATCGGCAAAGACAATTACAAAATAAAGCTGTTTTTCATCGATGACGAGATCGATCCCAAGAAGGGACCCATCGCCGCTCAAGAGGCCATCCGCAATGGAGTGGTGGCCAACGTGGGCACCTATTCTCTGGCCGCCCCGATATCGGCGGTATTGCAGCCGGCCAAGATTCTGCATCTCGGCCAGATGCAACGGGGCTACGACCTGACAAAGAATAAATATTTCATTGGTGTCAACGACGAATGGGGGGCTCCGGTGCATCACACCTATGCCACACTTGAGATGTGGCCCGATACCAAGGTGCTCGGCTTTTTGTTCTACGATTGGCAAAAGATTCAGTTTGAAACCATGCGCGATGCTATGCTGCAACCGGGCACGCCGGTGTCCAAAAAAGGCATTAAAATCGTCATGGAAGTCCAGCCCATGGGCAACATGGACTTTACTATTCCGCTGACCAAGTTCAAACAGGCCGGGGTAAACACCATCATCTGCGGATTCGGCCCCGGCGATTTTGCCCTGCTGTCCAAGCAGGCCGCCGAACAGGGCCTCAAGTTTAACTACTTTGATATCGGCACGGCAACCAACTTGGATGAGTTCATCAAGATGGCCGGCCATCAGAACGCTCAGGGCATGGCCTTTAATTGGCCCAACCCCTTGGTCATAAAAAAGTCCAACGTTGATCCCCAGGCCATAGAAGATGCTAAAATTATTGAGAAAATGTACATGAAAA
>CAZHAH010000225.1:0-8907 GCA_964530095.1 uncultured Desulfobacteraceae bacterium
TTGGGTCATCATTTTATAAAATACGTGTTCGGTCTTTTTTACCAGATCGGAATCATCATATTTTTTTTCGGCCATTGCGATATGGCGAGCGACTCTTTGAAACATATGCGCCGGTGTTTCAATGACCTCATTGGCGCTGTTTTTCTTTAGGTATCTCCTTTCAAGGACTCTGCGGGCGTTTTCGGTAAACGGCAGGCCGTTTTTTTTAAAAATAGATTTTGAGAGTTGAATCGGATGGGTAATCTCATGACCATATTCGAGCAATTTTGTTTCAATCAGTTCGTTCATGAAGGGTAAGGTTATGAAGGGGGCCTCTAATTCACTCATCTTCGATCTTAAAAATTGGCTGATGTTGGAAGCCTCTTTAGGATCAAGAGGGACATTATCTTTAAGAAAATCGTACAGTGCGTTATCATTCCAGGTTAATGTACTTAAATCGAATTGTTCATCTGTCGTTTCAGCAAATTTGCCACTTTGATCCATTCCCCGACTCCTTAGCGCACGATTCGAACTGAGCCCAGCCTGATCCGCTTTTTAGGTTGACGACAACACCCGACCTATTATCCGTGTATGGCGATACAATTTCAATTGACCATGAATTTTCTCCTTCTCATACTATATGTTGTATGTCAAGAACAAAAATATACAATATTTGGAATTTTTAAAGAATTGCAAACCGGAAGATGGGGTCGTCTGGTGGCTGCCCTGCAGGCGTCGCAATAACCCTACCTGCGCGCCATTTTATTAGGGCAAGCTTTAACCGCTCAGGGAGCCTTGGGCATGGTTTTATCCTTGACATGGAATTGTAAGTTGATTATAGACTTCCCCCAAATCTCCCTCCTATGTTTCCATTGCTTGGATTACAAACTGACAGATATGACTGAACCGAAACGTAGTGAGGTCGTTCGTAATAGGCGGTATGCACCTAAAGAAGCTGTTGCAGCAAAAAAAGCCCGGTTTTGTAAACCAGTGGTTTGAGTTGGTAATTGAAACCTACCCCGCAGAAACAGCAAGGTTCTTAAAAAACCAAGCCGATCCGTTTGCAAATCCGGTAGGAAACACAACCCATAAGGGATTGGCAACTATATATTCTGAACTGCAGCAAGAGATGAACGCTGAACGCATCGTGGCCGCTCTGGATCCGATTATTCGTATCAGAGCCGTTCAGGATTTTACGCCTTCAAAGGCCGTTGGTTTCGTTTTCGCTCTGAAACAGATTCTCAGAAATGCACTTGAAAAAGAGATTCAAGCGCCGGGAACGGAGCGCGAATTGCGGTCCCTGGAAACAAACATCGATCGTGTGGGACTCATGGCGTTTGATATTTACATGCGCTGCCGCGAAAAAATATATGAAATCAGGGCCAACGAAACCAAGAACAGAACCTATAAGGCTTTTAAAAGAGCAGGATTGTTAGCAGAGATACCGGGTGAGGGCCCGGGTATCTGAACTATTGCAAAACCTTAAGAGCGAGGTGCCCTTCAATGAATATGCATTATATTTATTCCCTCCTAGCCGTTATTTTACTTTCTCTGATTGCCTATTTGGGCGTCGAGGCAATCGGGTTGCAGGTCCTTTTCGGCATCATCCTACCCTACCTGGCTTTGGTCCTTTTTATTGTGGGTGTCATTTACCGCATCATGGACTGGGCCGGATCTGCGGTTCCGTTTAGAATCCCCACCACCTGCGGTCAGCAGAAATCGATGCCCTGGATCCAACAGGCTCGTATCGATTGCCCATCTTCCAAATGGGCGGTGGTCGTGCGGATGTTTCTGGAAATCGTTCTTTTCCGGTCATTGTTCCGCAATACCCGTATGGGTCTGAAAGGGGGGAAGCTGACTTATAAGTGGGAGATTTTTTTGTGGGTGGGGGCGCTGGCCTTTCACTGGTCATTTTTCACCGTGCTGGCCCGGCATTTGCGATTTTTTACCGAACCGATACCGGCGGCCATCCAGCTGCTGGAACATCTGGACAGTTTTTTCCGGATCGAGATTTCTTATGAAATGATCCAGATCGGTCTGCCTGGATTCTACCTCTCGGGCCTGGTGCTTCTGGCCGCCGGCGTCTATCTTTTTTTGAGAAGAATCTTTATCCCCACCGTCAAATATATTTCGCTGGCATCCGACTTTTTTCCCCTGTTTCTGATCATGGGGATTGCGATTTCAGGGATTCTGATGCGCTATTTTACCAAGGTTGATATCACATCCGTAAAAGCGCTTACCATGGGCCTGGTCACATTTCGTCCTAGTATTCCTGACGGCGTGGGGGGATTATTCTATGTGCATCTCTTTTTGGTCAGCCTTCTATTGGCCTATTTCCCGTTTAGTAAACTGATGCACATGGGGGGGATATTCCTGAGCCCCACACGCAACCTAACGACCAACACGCGTGAAATCCGACATGTCAACCCGTGGAATTATCCGGTGCCAGTCCATACCTATGAAGAATATGAAGATGAGTTCCGGGAGAAAATGGTAGAAGTGGGTCTGCCGGTGGATAAGGAACTCGAAGTCAAAGCGCCAGAAGCGGACGACTCAGAGGAAGAGGAAAAGGAGTAAAGCATGACAGACGAGCTAGCCAAACCTGAGGAACTGATCGCAACGATCGATCATCGACCGCCCCAAACCGGATGGATGGACGTCCCGGTAAATATTCGCAAAGGGATGTACTGTTATGCATCCAATCCGAAAAGCGTTGATTATCTCAGTCTTCCCAATGCCAGAGCCTGGAATCCGCTCGAGGACGACTGGCAATTGCCTCAAAACTGGCAACAGATTATCCACGAAGGATTCAAGGAGCGCCTGGAGCGTTTCCGTTCCTTTAAGGTGTTTATGGACATCTGTGTCAGATGCGGTGCCTGTGCCGACAAGTGCCATTTCTTTATCGGTACCGGAGATCCCAAAAACATGCCTGTGCTGCGGGCCGAGCTTTTGCGTTCGGTCTACCGTGACGATTTCACCCGGGCCGGAAAAATTTTGGGCAAACTTGGCGGCGCACGGCCCCTGACGCTGGAGGTCCTCAAAGAGTGGTGGTACTATCTATTTCAGTGTACGGAGTGCCGGCGCTGTTCGGTATTTTGTCCCTACGGGATCGACACGGCCGAAATTACGATCATGGGCCGTGAGCTTTTAAACCTGATCGGCCTTAACATCGACTGGATTGCAACCCCCGTGGCCAACTGCTACCGCACGGGAAACCATCTTGGAATTCAACCGCATGCCTTCACCGATATGATGGACTTTTTTTGCGACGACATAGAAGAATTGACCGGCATCCGGGTCAAACCCAATTTTAATAAAAAGGGGGCCGATATCCTTTTTATTACCCCCTCGGGCGATGTGTTTGCCGATCCGGGAACGTATACGACCATGGGATACCTGATGCTGTTCCACTTTCTGCAGGAAAAATACGGGCTCGATGTCACCTGGAGCACCTATGCTTCGGAAGGCGGCAATTTCGGATTTTTCACCTCGCATGAGACCATGAAACGGCTAAACTCCAAGATGTATGCCGAAGCCAGGCGGCTGGGGGTGAAATGGATCCTGGGGGGTGAATGCGGGCACATGTGGCGCGTGATTCATCAATACATGGATACCATGAACGGACCGGCTGATTTCATGGAAGATCCGGTTTCGCCCGTCACCGGTACCCGCTTCGATAATGCCAGCTCAACCAAAATGGTGCATATCGCCGAATTTACCGCTGATTTAATTAAGCACGGAAAGCTTGATCTGGATCCCAGTCGCAACGATCATCTCAAAGTGACCTATCATGACTCGTGCAATCCATCCCGCGGTATGGGGCTATTTGATGAACCCCGGTATGTCATCCAGAGCGTGTGTAAGCATTTTTTCGATATGCCGCCCAATACGATCCGGGAACAGACATTTTGCTGCGGCAGCGGTTCCGGCTTGAATGCCGGAGAAGATATGGAATTGCGGATGACCGGCGGCTTACCGCGCGCCAATGCCGTCAGACATGTCCACGAAAATTTCGGTGTCAATATGCTGGCCACTATCTGTGCCATTGACCGGGCGGCGCTGCCCCCGTTGATGGAATACTGGGTTCCGGATGTGGATGTGACCGGGATGCATGAACTGGTCGGCAACGCCTTGAATCTGCCTGGTCAAATCGAAAGAACGACCGATCTGCGTTTGGAGGAACTGCCTGGAATGGAGGGTAAGGCTGATGAATGATAAAAAATGGATAATCGCCGGACTGATAATTTTCTTTGTTATCTTATCGTTCCCCATATGGTTCAACCTGGGGAAAGCCGCTCCGGCACCGGATCTTAAACTGACCGCCAAGGCCCAGGCGGCCAAAGAATGCGTGCGCTCCAAAGACTATATGAAAGCCGAGCACATGCAACTCCTCGATCAATGGCGACTTTCGGTGGTGCGCGACGCGGAACGGATATATGTAAACACCAAAGGCAAAGAATTTGAGATGAGCATTTCCAACACCTGCTTGGATTGCCATTCGAACAAGGCCGAATTCTGTGATAGGTGCCACAACTATGCTTCGGTGAGACCCTATTGTTGGGATTGCCATATAGATAACCCGAAGGAGAAATCGTGATGGAAAGCAGCCGCAGACGCTTTTTAAAATTAGCTGGAATTTCGGCGCTGGGATTGAGTACCGCGCCGGCCCTGAACGCAGCGGCCAAATCCGGCGGCGAAGGGCGTGGACCCCAAGTGCATATTAAAAAAGGTTCGGATGCCTTGACCGCCAAACAGTGGGCCATGGTGATCGACGTCGGCAAATTCGAGTCGGCTGAAGCTGTCGAGCCGATTATCGAGGCCTGCCACAAGATTCACAACGTGCCCCACCTGGAAAACAAGCGTCATGAAATCAAATGGATCTGGGAGGAAGAGTACAAACATGCATTCCCCTCTCAATCGCATGCCTTTACGGGTGAGCACATCAAACATGCACCTTTCCCGGTCTTGTGCAACCACTGCGAAAATCCGGCCTGTGTGCGGGTCTGTCCCACCAAAGCCACCTTCAAGCGTGAAAGCGACGGTATTGTGCTGATGGATTTTCATCGCTGCATCGGATGCCGGTTTTGTATGGCGGCCTGCCCTTACGGGTCGCGAAGCTTTAATTTCCGCGATCCGAGACCTTTTCTCGCCGAGGTCAATCCGGCCTTTCCGACACGCATGAAAGGTGTGGTTGAAAAATGCAATTTTTGCGCCGAACGTCTGGCTGTGGGTAAAATGCCGGCCTGTGCCGAAGCATCTGACGGCGCTATCGTCTTCGGTGATTTGTACGACCCGGATTCAGAAGTCAGAGCGCTTTTGAGTGAACATTTTTCAATTCGACGTAAACAAAACCTGGGGACCGAACCCTGTGTCTACTACATCGTATAAGGTAGGGGATTATGCTTGAACTCGCAATTAAAGGAAGCAAAAAATACTGGGGCTTGTTGGCGGTGCTGGCCGCCGGCATTGGGGTCGGATTTTTATTTTATTTGTGGCAGCTAAAAGCCGGCCTGGCGATTACGGGTATGAGCCGGGATGTATCCTGGGGGTTTTATATCGCCCAATTGACTTACCTGGTGGGAGTTGCCGCCGGGGGAGTCATGGTCGTCCTGCCCTATTACCTGCATGATTACAAAGCGTTTGGGAAGATCACCATTCTGGGTGAATTTTTGGCCATTGCCGCCATTGTCATGTGCGGGTTGTTTGTCTTCGTTGACCTGGGTCAACCCATGCGGGCATTCAATATTTTGCTCTATCCGTCGCCCAACTCCGTATTGTTCTGGGATATGGTCGTATTGAACGGCTATCTGGTTTTAAACCTGGTCATCGGATGGAATGTGATGGAAGCCGAGCGCAACGGTACAAAATACCAGCTCTGGCTAAAACCGTTGATTTACCTTTCGATTCCCTGGGCCATCAGCATCCACACGGTCACGGCCTATCTGTACTGCGGTCTGCCCGGAAGAGGGTTCTGGCTGACGGCCATCCTGGCGCCACGCTTTCTGGCATCGGCATTTGCCGCCGGTCCGGCACTGCTCATTTTGCTTTGTCTGCTGATCCGCAGAGTCAGCAACTTCGATCCCGGCCGGGAACAGATTCAGTCTCTGGCCAAAATCGTGGCCTATGCCATCTGTCTGAATATCTTTTTCTTTCTGTGCGAGCTTTTTGTCGTGTTCTACAGCCAGATTCCGGAACACATGGATCACTTTAAGTACCTGTTTATGGGACTCCAGGGCAAGGGTGTGCTGGTGCCCTGGATGTGGGCCTCGATCGCCTTGATGGTGATGGGGATTATTCTGGTGGTGAATCCGATCACCCGCAAAAACGAGGCAATCTTGGCCGTGGCGTGTATGGTGATCATTGCCGGCACCTGGATCGACAAAGGGCTGGGGATGATCTCGGGCGGGTTTGTTCCCAATCCGCTGCATCAGGTCAACGAATATGTCCCGACCTTCCCGGAAGTCATGATTACATTGGGCATATATTCGCTGGGCTTTTTTGTATTAACCCTGTTCTATAAAATTGCCGTGTCGGTCAAAGAAGAGGTGCGGGCCTGATTTATAACAAGCATGCCGATTGATTCGGTTGATTCGGGGGCTCATCCATGCGGGTGGGCCCCTTTTAGTTACTAAACCCGTCCCCTAAACCCCCTCCGTCCCAATTTAAATTTCGACGCTTATCCTTGAACTCTATTTGTCTTCTATGCTATCGAACTGATCTGAAATTGAATCAAGAATGCAACCTTGAACCCTTGAACCTTTGAACCAGTGGACGGCCACCACATTTTTATGAATGTTGATAGGAGATGGGATGGAAGTCAATATTGCCGATTTAACCTGGGATCAGTTCATCTATCCGAGAGGAGGTAAAAGCGAGAAAACCATTAACGCGTATGTTGAAGCGCTTGCGATCGGGGCGCAATTTCCGCCCATCAAGATTCAAAGGGTCTTTAACTATGCAGATGGCAATGAAACCACCGACGCGACCATAATCATAGATGGCATCCACCGCTGGTTTGCATTTAAAGAGCGTGGAATCAAAAAGATTGCGGCTGTTGAATGGAAGAAAGAGCCCCTTGATTACGAGAAACACCGCATAGCCCTTCTGCTCGAATCGGCAGAATGCAACACCAGACATGGAGACCGATTAAGCTCAAGGGACAAAAAGCAGGTCGCTCGTGACATCGCGGCTTCAGACCCTGAATGCACATGGACGGAAGAGGCCCTGGCACAGAAATTAGGAGTAATACAGCAGACCGTAAACACCTGGATCTCCGATATCAGAGCCCGCCAAAGAGCTATCCGAAACATCATTATCATCCGTTTAGGCCGCCTTGGATGGCTCCAGGAGCAGATCGCGGAAACAATCGGGGTATCACGAGGAAGAATTGCGCAAATTGTTAATAATACTAATTTTAGTGAAATTAACAATTTGCTCTCCCAGGGCCGGGACGTGGATTACATTGCAAAACATTATAGCATGGATCTTCCACTTGTCTGGGCCTTACTGTTGGAAGGAAAAACCGACCAGGAAAAGTTCAAAGCGCTTGGCTGGGGACTTCGCCCCTGGGATCAATGGAATTTTAATAAATGTGATGAACGGTTCGGGGACGATTGGCCCGGTAGGATACCGGCCCAGTTGGTGGCGCATACATTGTTTTATTTCACAAAACCCGGGGATCTTGTTTTGGATCCTATGGCCGGTGGCGGTGTTGTCTCTGATGTGTGCCTTATTTTTGAACGAAAATGCCGGTCTTTTGATCTTGCAACGAGTGATACCCGCCCCGAAATCCAATATCATCATTGGGATTCCCAGAATGGACATTGGCCTATAGCAAAAAAGCCGGAATTGGTATTCTTTGATCCCCCCTATTTCGATAAAAAAGCCGCAGGCTACTCCGATAAAAGCATATCCAGCCTACCGAGGCGGGAATACTTGGAATTCTTCGAAGGCTTCTTTTCTTTAATGAGACATCATACCAAAAAAACCACAAGACTTGCCTTTATCAATGCCGACTGGCGCGATTTTCAAAACAAGCCAGCACTTGACGAAACTCCTGAAGGTTCTATCCTGATTGATGACTACCTCCGCATTTTGAATAAAAGCGGCTGGAAGCGCACTCACATTATCCAGGCCCCGCTTTCATCTGAACGTTTCGATGCCGGAATCGTATCCGCCATGCAAAAGAAAAGAATACTCGGTGTCACCAGCCGATACTTGATAGTCGCAAAAAAGCGATGATTTTTTTAGAACGGGATAGCAATCGTTTTTATTCCTCGAAGATTTCCCTCCCGCAACCCCGGCGGCAGCCCGGAAATATTTGCTAACTTTCCCATTTCCCTGGGACGGCGTTTGCCATGAAACAGGATATATCGCAATTGGACGTAATTGAAGGCTGCCTGAAGCGCTTGGAGAAGAAAATCGAATCTGCTTGTATTTTCTGCCAATTATGATAAAGGGGGTTTACTTTTCCAGATTTCCCCAAAAGTGACAATTTAATTTATCCATAATACCCTAATCGAGGATTCCATGGATGAAATGACAAAACCCCGTTTCTCAAAGTGCGAGACGGGGTTTTTTATTTTCGCGCTGACGGCAACAAAAGCAACGTCTCGTTTGATTAAAAGAAGTCGAGCGCTCTTTTGGCGCGACGGCTTTTTTTGCTAAAAGCGCGTTAAAACGTCTATTGATATAGTAGGGAACTGATTTCAAGAGTGTTATCCAGCTTTATTGATAACAGTTCATTTTGCATGTTATCCTGTTAGGAAACTGTATAGAATATGATATATGTCCATGCCAAGGATTTTGTTACGTGAATGTTATCCGTAAAACTATATACTAACTTGTTAGCTGAAGAATATTTAAGGGCTAAGTGACAACTGCCAGGACATAGGTAACCCAAGAATGCCAAGACATTGGTAACCTTAA
>CAZHAH010000226.1:0-8677 GCA_964530095.1 uncultured Desulfobacteraceae bacterium
TCGCCTGCCCCGTAGCTCCGGCAGATGGTATTGGGGCGCCTTTGAGGTGAAAGAACTTTTTAACATAAAATCCGCATTTCTGAATGGGACACTTTCGAGTGCCATTATTTAGCCGCGGACGGACACTAAATATCAAAACCCGAATCCTGAAGTAAAGGGCGAAGATATTCGATGCTTTGCCTAGCGGCGGTTTCGGGTTCATCGACATAAGGATACAGCTCCAGGCTGATATCCCCCCTATAATCCAAATGTCGCATCGTATCAAATATCGGCTTGAAACGGATAGCCCCTTGCCCTGCGATCAAATGGTTGTGAACACGATTGGCCGCGATATCTTCGATATGCACATGTCCGACCCATTGGAAAAGATCTTCAAAAGAACGCGCCGGATCCTCGCCGGCGCAAAAAAAATGTCCGATATCGAAATTCAATCCGACGATGGGCGATTGGATGTCTTTAACAAAAGATGTAAACTGGTCCGATTTCTCGATCAGCAGATCGGGCTCGGGTTCGATCAGGACTTTGATGCTTAATTCCTCTGCCAGAGGTATGACCTGCTCCAATCCGCGATAAAAAAGATCTACCGCTTCGCGCCGCATCATGTGGTTTAAGGGGCCGCCGGGTGGAATCGAGATGTTGCGGCATCCTAATTTTGAAGCCAGGATTAAAGAATCGAGTGTATGTTGAATGCGAATGGCACGACGCGTCTCTTCGGGTTCAATCCAGGAGGGGAGATGGGTGTCGCCCACGGCGAATAGGGTGAAACTGTTTAAATTGGTGATTTTCAGATCAAATGCTTGAATCGTTTGTTTGACCCGTTCTATGTCGCGTGTGCCAAAATCCGGCGGATACAGGTGGGGACGATCGGCCATGATTTCGATCCCCTTAAAACCGAGGGCTGCGATTCTGGAGATCGATTCCAAAAGTGAGAATTTTACAAATGCATTGGTGCTGTACCCAAGTATCATTTGCGGCACTTTTGATTGCATTCACGTTCAAGCGCATCCAAGGCCGACAGCTGTTCCTGGAAGGTGACCGGCGGCTTGTCTCCGACCGGTTTTTTGAAGAAAAATCCCAGTTCGGGAACCGGTCCGGATCGCCTGGTCATCTGAAGTGCGGCCATCCAGTTGGCGAGGTCCAAAATCAAAGGGGCTGCCAGAATCGAGTCGCGGGCATGCAAATTGATACGGATGCTCATGGGCATCCCAAAAAGGCCCTCAATGTCGATGGCATCCCAGGCCTCTTTGGCATCGCCGCGGGGAGGATAATAATCGATATGAACCTTATGGGAGGGGAAATCGTATTTTTCACCCACCCGGTAACCTAAGATGTCATCCAGAAGTTCGGTTTTGTGGGTCAATTTGCCGGCCGCATGAGGCGGGTGCATTAAATTTTTGCCATCGGCATTTCCCAGGATATTCAGACTGTACCAGCCATCAACGTATAAGTTGCGGGCTTTAAATGCTGAAGCCAGGACCGTTTTTAAATAGGTTTGTCCGGTTTTGCCATCCCTTCCGGCCAGGGGGACACTGTTTTGAATAGCCTCCGACACAACGACCGGGATCTCAATTGCATTGGGCGTAAAATTGACCACAGGTATCCCCGAATAAATGGCCGCCAAAGCATAGGCCAGGTCCGGAAATTGAGAGGGTCTGACAAGCTCATGGAGTCGTGACATCTGATCGCAGGAGTCAAGATCGATTTGTACTCCGGCCGGCAGAAGGTTGATAAAAATCGGAATGAAACCGGGAAAAAGAGTCTTCAAATGACGGATATCCGCAACCAAACGTTGGATCTGAGCGGAAAGTTTCGCTTCGGTATCAGGCGCTTCAAGAACCGGAATTTGATCGAGTGCAGGGGCAACCGGTTCCCAAATATGTTTGGGTAAAATGCCGAAGTTTTCAATCTGAACGGTCATGCCGGCCGGGTTCGTGTCCCAACCGGCGATGGCGTATTTTAAAGAGAGCCCCGGAAAAGAAAATTTTGTGCCGGTCGTCAAATAGGGTGTTATCGATTCCGGCCTGGCATCAAAAACCGCAGCCGCAACAGCCAAAGTGGATGCCACGGCACCCTTGGCACCGGCAATGATAAGCAAAAGCGGCCGGTCTCCTCCGCGACCATCGTCTGTCATAGGTAACCCCATTTTATCTTTAGCGATTTTTTAAAAGAAATCGATACTGTCGTATTTCAGCCTAAAAATCAAGCGTTTGATGCGGGCGTCTTTTTTGAGGAATGCACAAGCCATAGCGTGTTTCCGATCACACTAAGGCTGCTGAGGAGCATGGCGCCGACGGCCAGGAGCGGATTGAGCAAACCACTCATGGCAACAGGGATGCCGATGATATTGTATGCAAATGCCCAGATGAGATTTTGATGAACCTTGCCTGTGACCCGCCTGGCGAGCGGTAAAAAATCAAGAATTTGCACCGGATTTCCCTTCATCAACGTGACATGGGCCGCCTCCTTTGCCAGATGATGGCCGGCATAGACGGCAATGGCCAGGTCGGCCGAAGCCATGGCCGGTGCATCATTGGCGCCATCGCCCACCATCCCGACGCAGTGACCCTGATCGCGAAGCGCTTGAATAAATTCCACTTTGTCCCGGGGCAGCAAGCCACCCATGGTGGTTGTGATTCCGATTTTTTCTCCGATCCAGCGGGTTGTCTGTTCCGCATCCCCGGACACCAACGCTAGGCTCAAGCCATGCTCGCGCAGGTAATTGACCGTGGTTTCGGAATCGGGTCGGAGCCGATCGCCGAAAATAAAGCCCCCGCAAATTCGGCCATCATTTCCCAGATAAACCGTTGAACGGCCGGCCTCAGCATACGAATTTTCTTTTTCCAACAAATCGGCGGTCGCTTGGCGCTCGTACGTGAGAAATTCTTTGGAACCGATTTTTACCCGAGTTTCTCCGATCCGTCCCTCGATTCCGTTTTCAACACGTGAGATGCGGTCAAATTCGGCCGGTTGAATACCTTGCCTTGCCGCATGTTGCTTTATCTCCAAAGCGATGTAATGTTCAGAATCCTTTTCCAAACCGGCGGCCAGTGCCAGCAAGCGTTTGACGGAGATTGTTCCAACAGGTGCGATCTTCAGCAATTGCCAATGTCCCTGAGTCATGGTTCCGGTTTTATCAAAAACAAAGGTATCGATTTTTCCAGCCTGATCAAACGCGCTAAAATCGCGCACGAGAATGCCTTTGCGTCCGGCCAGAGAAATTCCGGCAACCCGGGCCAGGGGTATGGCAATACCGAGTGTGCAAGGACAGGCAATGACCAGAACGGTAACGCTGCGAATCAAAGCTTCAGGCGGCGACAATCCTAAAAGAACGCCAACGAACCCCGTCCCCAGAGCAAGAATCAGGATGATAGGGACGAACCAGCGCAACAACCGATCCGCCCGGCTTTCCCGGGGTGTCTTCTGAGAAAGGGCGATTTCCATGATTTGAATCATCTGGCCCAGAAGCGCATTATCCCCGACTTCTTCGGCTCGGATTTTAATATTTCCCTCAACAATGCGGGTCCCCATCTTGACGCGGTCTCCCGGTTTGATCCTGAGGGGCCAGGCTTCACCGGTTAGAGTCGATTCTTCGACGCTGCCCCGGCCTGCTACAATAATGCCGTCGGCTGCGACAAGCTCATTTTCACAAGTTCTAAAAAGCTCCCCCCTTTTAAGCCGTGCGATGTCAACAAATCGCCCTTGGGGAAATTGATCTGAGCAAAGGCGCACTTTACGCGGGCGAAGGGAGAAAAATCCTTCCAAATCTTTTTGGACCCTGCCTAGGGCTTTTTGCTCAAGGTGTTTTCCTAATAGAACGAGCGTAATCAGCATGGCGGTAGTATCAAAGTAAAGGTGGAGGCCACCCTGCAACAGGTTGGCGATGCTGAAAAAATATGCGCTCAAGGTGCCAACGGCAATCAAGACTTCCATACCCGGAGCGGCCGAGGCGATCCCGATGCGGGCTTTTTGAAAGATCGGGTATCCGCCATAGACCAGCATGGCTGTTGCCAAAAGGAACATGGGCCAGGAGATTTGGGCGATAGCCGCCCCCGAAAGGCGAGTAAAAAAACCCGTATAAAGCGCCAGGGAGAGCATCATGATATTCATCGTCAAAAAGGTGCAGACGGCCAGACGCAAGAATTCGCGTTTGCGGATCGAGGCCTGCATATCCTCACCTGGCAGAAGAGTCTCATAGCCCAGTTGCGAAACGGTGCCCATTATTTCAGCGGGTGAGGTCTTGATCGGGTTGTATCGACAGGAGACCCTGTCGGTGGTGAAATTACAGGCGGCGTCAGAAATTCCCGTCTGATTTCGAATGCATTCTTCGATCACCCAGGCACAGGCCGGGCACCACATTCCCCGGACCATAAAGCTTAATTTGAGGGCTTGGTTGAAATCGTCGGGAGTAGGGCTTTCACCGACCGGTGATGCCTGCATAGGGGTTATGGGATCCTGGGCCGAAGAAGGAATGATTCCCATTGCACGGCACTTTTTAAATACGGTCGAGTCTCGGAAATGGTCGGGATCGCTCGTTTCGGTTGACTCCATGAGCATAGTGAAAACCTGGCAGCAGCCCATGCAGCAGAAAAAATAGGTCTGGTCTAAAAAAGATGAATGGATGCGGGATGATTGAATGGGGAGCCCACAAAGCGCGCAGGATTCAAGGGGTGAATGCATTATCCGGGTTCAGTCGCGTTGATCGAGCGATTTGAGGTAGGCAATAATTTTCCAGCGATCCTGAATATCGATGGTCGTGGCCAGGGGAGGCTGCCTCCCGCCGGGGATGCCGTAGCTGATTTCTTTAAAAAGTATTCCTTCCGGCATCGACTGGACTTTTTCACTTCGAAGATCCCCCGGGAGGGGCTGAAAACTCTGTCCCACGGTGCCGTTTCCATCATGCTGGGTGCCGTGACAGTGTACACAGTAGGTGAAATAACCTTGCCGGCCCCGTTTGATCACCGCCGAATCGTTTAAATCAAGAGGCGATTTGAGCTTATGGCCGGAAATAGTCCGATAAAAGGCTTCCCCGTCGCCGGAAGGAACCGATCCGGACTCCATGACGGGCATTTCAGCTTCATGGGGCTGGACAGCCGGTGTATCCCACATGCGGCCAACGGACAAATTCCGGTCATACAGGGTGATAACGACGTAAGCTCCCGTGAGAACAATACATACAAATAAAGCCAGAATTGCAATTCGCTTCATTTAGTCGCCTTTAGCCCCCTTCACGTGCTGGGGGTGCGGCAGCGGTTGATAAATCGCATAAGGGGATTCTCCCGGGACGTCTTTAACAGGCCGATAATCCCAATCAGGCTGTCCTTTGTCTCCCACAACAAAAAAAAGTGAAAAGGCCTTTCCCTAGGATGAATGCCAAAAGGAGTATGATAACCGCCCAGGTTTTGAGGGTGGATTCTTTTTTATCAGCATCATGCATATTAAATCCTTATATCCATCAATCCGATTGCCAGGGTGTAGAAAAAGGCCCAAAGCGCCGTTCCGATAATGATCAGCAGCATGACCAGCGGAAAAGGTGAGTTTCGATCGTCAATATTTTCCGGAAAACGGTGGATGATCTCTGTTTTTCTTTTTTCTGACTGTTGTGTATGGAAATGATGATATCCCAGCGCCAGAAAGAAAATGAGCATAAACAGAAGTGTTGGGAACACGTAAAGGATTACATGTTGAAAGTTTAACAAATCAAAATAGCGCATATCGGTTGCCTTAAATCCCTTGACTGTGGACAATTGCCAAAATCAAAACCGCTGCGCTGGCCGCCAGGCCGGCGCACGCCAGAAACAAAAGTGAAAAAACTTCAACGCGGTTTAAGCCGGAATATTTTGCAGGGGAGCGTTGCGGCTCATCCTCAAGCGGCAAAAAGCGTGCCCTCTGCTGATCTTTAAACTGACCGCTTTTTAAAGCCCAAATAAAAACAATCAGGCTGACCGCCAAACCCGCAATCATGTATGTTATGAAGTAAGGATAGTACATAAGCAATCACTCATAGGAGGCATCTATACCCCGTGGCTCTGCATTGGCATCACTTTGATTGATAAAATAAACCGCCACATAGTTGCCGACATCCCATATTTTTTCGGATTCCAATTCACGCTTGAAATAGGGCATGGCCGTTCCGGTGATGCCGTTCATGATCTGGTAATAGAGAATTCCGCCCGAAATTCCCCTGTCCTTTAAAATGGTGAAGTTGAGTGGCGGTGGATAAATATACGGCTGGGCCGGTCCCATGCCGTCTCCGATGGGTCCGTGGCATCCGAGGCAAAAATCCTGATAAATCTTATGCCCGCGGGCCAGACCGGCCGCAGTTGTGGGATAGGGATTGGGAAGGACGCGCCATCCATGCGGCACATTATCGTGCAGCCATTTGACGTTTACCACCGGCCCGCTTTCATAGGCGTTGGTAGCCCTCTTTTTCCATATTTGTTGGCGTGTCATGCGCTGATCGGCGCTTTTCAACCCCAGACTCTGTACATAGGTGGTCAGGCGCTGGATATCTTTTTGACCGAGGAAGGCAAATGCCGGCATAATCGAAAGTGGACGCGTATAGCGCGGATTAATAAAATGGGCCAGGTGCCAGTCATCGGGATGCTCACCGCCCTCTTGCGACAGGTCAGGTCCGGTTCGGGCCGATCCCAACAGGATGGGATGATCGGCGATATAATCACCGGCCTGAGCGATCCTTTCGGCGCCCAAGCCCCAGTCAACACTCCGGATCGACTGGCTGTGGCAATAGACGCAACCATTGGCTATATACAGCGATCTCCCGGCCGATTCGGGAGGTGTTCTTTTACGAAAAATTTCCGATGCAACGGTTTTGTTTGTGTCCGTATAGGGGAGTATAACGGCAACAAAAACGACGCATGCCAGAATCAGCAACGTACCCCAAATGACGGTTTTCGGTGTCATCTTCATGGCGTTTCTCCGGGGTTTGAAAACAGGGTCATGAAGATATTATAACGACCGATAATCGCCGCGCTAAAAACCATTAAACCGAGCGCAGCGCGAGTCACATAGTAAACATGGATTTCAGGAAGAAGGCGATAGATGGTTTCTCCATTGAGCCAGGCATTGCCCTGAATAAGTCCGGCAATCGTTAAGACAACCGTAAAACCGACCGTTCCTATCAGAATCAGCCAATATTGAAAATCGGCCAATAGCCTGCTGTAAAGGGGTTTGCGGGTAATTTTGGGTAAAATATAATAGAGTCCGCCCAGGGCGATCATCCCGGCAAATCCGAGAACCCCGATGTGGGCATGCCCCACGACCCAGTTGTTAAAATGGGTTACCCGCTGCACGGCCGGTAGAGACATCATGGACCCCTGCATGCTGACAAAAAAGTACATGATCGTGCCCGTGAACACAAATTTGGCGCCGATATCGGCATGAATCGCGCCCAAATTTCCCTTGGCCGTGTACCAGATATTAATCAGAAATGCCATGACCGGTATGACCATGGCAACACTGTCAACAATCGCAATGACTTTGAGCCAGGTGGGGACGGGAACCTGGAGCAGATGATGCGTTCCGATGTGGGTATAGACCACAAACAAGGCCCAGAAACCGAACAGAGAGAGGGTATGGCTGTAAAGAGGCGCACGACACGCCCTGGGGATGATGTAATAGGCCACAGCGGCCGACAAAGGGGTCAGAAGAAGGCCGAAAACATTGTGCCCGTAAAACCACAGGAGGATTGCATCCGGAATCCCCACCAGGGCACCGCTATTGGGCCGCCATATGACATTACCCAGAGAGTAGGTGATGGCCGTCAAGATAACCGCCGCCAGGACATACCACACGGAGACGTACAGAATCGGTTCTTGGCGCTGTTTCACCGTCATGGCGAGGTTAATAAAAACAAGGGCAAACGCACCGACGATCAGCAGATCGATGGGCCAAATCATTTCAGCATATTCTCTTCCCTGGGTGTACCCCAGGCAAAGCGATATCACGATTGCCACAAGGACCAGATTCCAGGCTACCACTGTAAAAAGGCCTAATTTTTCGCTGTAAAGGTGGGTTTTGAGAAGTCGCGGCACGGAGTAGAAGGCCACGGCGAGCAATCCGGGTGTGACAAAACCGAAGAGGACAATATTAATATGAATCGGCCGGATTCGCCCGAAAACGAGCCAGCCGACATTCTTAATCAGATCCGGTGCCATCAATTCGGTGGCGCCCAGTAAACCCGCCAGGGTGCCGACCATCATCCAAAACGCCGAGGTCAAGCAAAAGCCTTTCGCGGTCAGGTAGTTATGTGAAGAAGATTCATTCATACCAAAAATCAACAATCATCAATCAAAAATCGACAATTAGGAATGGCATGCCAACCAACAATCAAGCGGTGCTTTTTTTTCGCGGTGGCATTCAACACAAAACCCCATTTCAAAACGCCGGCCCTTGAGTCGATCCATGGTCTCAACTGCCCCATGGCATTTTTGACATTCAATCTCCCTTTTAATGTGCCGCTGATGGTTGAAAAGGACATGTTCCGGCAGATGGAACACTTTTTGCCACGGAATTGATTTTTGGGCATTGAAAAACGCGTGCTCCTTTTGAATCCAGGGATGATCGGCAATGATGTATCGATGACAAAAAAGGCATTTTTCGATCGGTGGAATCCCGGGATGTATCGATCGGTCCACGTAGGGATGACAAAACCGACACT
>CAZHAH010000227.1:0-8552 GCA_964530095.1 uncultured Desulfobacteraceae bacterium
TCGGCCTCAGAAGACCCGAAAGAGTCAAGTTACCTTTTGCGTAAGGGGAGTCATTACGCCTGTGGTTGGCAAAATGCTGCGGCCCCCGCAAAAAATAGCGGGATTTCGCTTCTGTTTTTTATAGGATGTGCTCAACTTGTCCAACACCAATTATGAAGAACGAAGTTCTTCGGCAAAAATCCACATTTCTGAATTGGACACTTTAGTTTGCATCGGGGTAGTTCATTCAATTATGTCTGTTTGACTGTTGCATCCGTGCGGGGAGAAGGGCATAATGGATGAAAACCGCAGCAGAGGCCACAAAGGGAATGAGTTTTTGATGTGAAATTGAGAAACAAAAGCTATTTGACTTAAAATAGAGAACAGACCAAAAATTAACAAAAAGGAGGACTATATGGAAGTCGGTATTACAGCATTTGGAGGCTATATTCCGCAGTTGCGGATGAGCCGGGAAAGCATCGTCAAGGCCAATGCCTGGATCGATCCATCGTTGCTGGCCCATGCACGATCCGAAAGATCCATGTGTGGCGTGGACGAGGACAGTATTACCATGGCGGTGGAGGCGGCCCGGGATTGTCTCAACGGCTCGAAGCCGGGAGATTTTTCAGCCCTTTATTTTGCTTCCACCACGGCGCCCTTTGATGACCGTCAAAATTCAACCGTGATCTGCGAAGCGTTGGGATTACATGAAGACATCGCCACATTGGATGTATCGCACTCTCAGCGGGCCGGGACATCCGGCCTGATTGCAGCGCTAAGAGGATTTGCCGGAGATGGTGACGGAACGGCTTTGTATGTGGCGGCCGATCATCGCCAAGCCAAATCGGCCAGTGTGCATGAACTGTTATTTGGCGACGGGGCGGCGGCGGTGACGCTGGGTACGACAAACGTGATCGCGAAGTTTTTGGGCTCCCAAACCATCACCCGTGATTTGGTCGATCACTACCGTGGCCAGGGAGACAAATACGACAACCAATGGGAAGAGCGCTGGGTGCGTGAAGAGGGATATTTCAAGATGGTCCCGGAGACGATCCAAAAGCTGTTTGACAAAACCGGGGTTGCAGCGGCGGATATCGATCATTTTATCTTACCCTGCCTGATAAGGGGCGTTCGGGAAAAGATCGCTCACAAAATGGGGATGCCGGCCGAAGCGGTACGTGACAATCTTCTGGCCGGGTGCGGGGAGACGGGTGCGGCCCATCCTCTGGTGATGCTGGTGGATGCCCTTCAAGATGCACAACCGGGTCAGAAGATACTTGTGGTCGGTTTTGGTCAAGGCACGGACGTGCTTCTGTTTGAAACCACAACCCAGCTGGGTGATTTGCCACCCCGAAAGGGGATCAAAGGCACCTTGGCAAAAGGAACCATTGAAAAAAATTATCAAAAATTCCTGTCTTTCAATGATCGCGTCGAAATCCAATGGGGCATGCGCGCCGAAGCCGGGAATAAGGCCAGGCTCTCGGCCGCCTACCGTGACCGCAAGATGTTTACGGCGCTGACGGCCGGCAAGTGTACGGCATGCGGAACCGTTCAGTTTCCCACGGCCCACATCTGCGTCAATCCCGACTGCCGGGCGGTAGATTCGCAAGAGGGTCATCCCCTGGCCGAAAGCCCGGCCAAGATCGCATCTTATACGGTGGACTGGCTGGCCTATTCCCCCAATCCGCCGCTGATCTTCGGTATGGTCGAATTCGAAGAAGGGGCCAAATTCATGATGCAGATGACCGGCTTCGCCCCCGATGATGTGGAGGTCGGGGTTCCGGTGGAGATGGTTTTCCGTATCAAAAACTATGATAAAGATCGCAATTTCAGGACCTATTTCTGGAAAGCGGCACCGCGAAACAATTCAAAATAGGAGGATAAACAATGGCAACAGGCATTAAAGATAAAGTCGCAATATTGGGAATGGGTTGCAGCAAATTCGGGGAGCGCTATGATTGCAGTCCTGAGGATTTGATGTTTGAGGCGTTTCAGGAATGCCAGCAGGATGCGGGGATCGATACCAGTGAAATTGAAGCGGCATGGTTTGGCATGCTGTACAGCAACGAAAGTACGGGCTCATCGGCCACCCCCATGTCCGTGGCACTGCGGTTGCCGAATATTCCGACTACGCGGGTTGAGAATATGTGCTGCACCGGTACCGAAGCCTTCCGGGGCGCCGCATATGCGGTGGCATCCGGCGCCTGTGATATCGCTTTGGCACTGGGCATGGAAAAATTGAAAGACACCGGATACGGCGGTTTGCCGGCCGGTTCCATGGGACCCAAGGCCGATCTGTGGATGCCGGGGATGACCGCACCGGGTGCCTTTGCCCAACTGGCCAGCGCCTACCGTGCCAAACACAAGGTCCCAAAAAAGGATCTCAAAGAGGCTATCGCGCATGTGTCCTGGAAGAGTCATAAAAACGGGTCCCTGAACCCCAAGGCCCATTTGCGTAAAGAAGTCCCCATGGAGAAAATCATGAATGCCCCCATGATTGCGGATCCGCTGGGTCTCTTTGACTGCTGCGGCGTCAGTGACGGGTGCGCTTGTGCCATCGTCACGACGCCCGAAATCGCCAAGAGTATGGGAAAAAAAGACCTCGTGAGTGTCAAAGCCCTGCAGCTGGCCAATAGCAACGGTCTGGAAGCGAGCCACAAGTCCTGGGACGGCACTTATTTTGTCACCACGCGTGCCGCATCCACACGCGCCTATGAGGAAGCCGGTATTAAAAATCCGCGCGAGGAGCTTTCCATGTTTGATGTACATGACTGCTTTTCGATCACCGAGCTGGTCACCATGGAAGATCTGCACATTTCACCCGAAGGCGGTGCAATTAAGGATGTTATGGACGGCTTTTATGATAGCGACGGTCAGATCCCGTGTCAGATCGATGGGGGCCTCAAATGCTTCGGGCATCCAATCGGCGCATCCGGACTGCGGATGATTTATGAAATGTATTTGCAGCTTCAGGGCCGGGCCGATAAACGACAATTGCCCGATCCGAAATTCGGGTTGACCCATAATCTGGGTGGTTTTCCGCACCAAAATGTCTGCGGGATTTCGATCGTCGGCCGCTACGACGCATAGGGAGGAATGGAGATGTCTATGATAGATTTTACGGACAAGGTTGCGATTGTCACAGGCGCCGGGGCCGGGCTGGGCCGTGACTACGCCCTGGAGCTGGCCAAACGCGGTGCCAAAGTCGTGGTCAATGATTTGGGCGGCGCGCGCGATGGTTCCGGGGAAGGATCGGTGGCGATTGCCGATCAAGTGGTCGATGAAATCAAGGCCGCGGGCGGCGAGGCGGTTCCGAATTATGATAATGTGGCCACGGTGGAAGGTGGAGAAAACATTGTCCAGACCGCTATCGATTCTTTCGGTAAAGTGGACATTCTGATCAACAACGCGGGGATTTTACGCGATAAATCTTTTCCCAAAATGACGGAAGAGAACTGGGAAGCGGTTTTAAATGTTCATCTGAAAGGGTCCTACTGCGTAACCCGGCCGGCTTTTGTCAACATGAAGCAGAATGGCTACGGCCGCATCGTGATGACATCCTCCATCGCCGGGGTTATCGGCAATTTCGGCCAGGCCAATTATGCCTCGGCCAAGATGGGGATTGTGGGATTAACCAATGTCTTAAAGCTCGAAGGCGCCAAATACAATGTGAAAGCCAATGTGATTCTCCCCAGTGCCGGTACCCGACTTACGGATGATGTGATGCCGCCGGAGATGTTTGAAACCTTTAAGGTGGAATATATTACCCCGGCAGTCCTTTATTTGTGCTCGGAACAATGTCAGGATAGCGGGATGTATATCAATGCGTTTGGCGGTTACTTCAGCCGCACTGCCGTTGTGACAGGCCCCGGCAAAACCTATGCCGAGATGCCGTCACCGGAACAAATTATGGAAAACTGGGATCAGATAGCAAGCCTGGAAGATGCCAAGTTCTTTAATGATGTCAATGCAATGATGATGAGTGTCTATGATTTTAAGCTCGTAAAGCCATAAAGGAAATGCCGACCGGGTCGAACCCGGTGGGCTTCCTAATGTCCATCCATAAATGGTCTTTTTTGCGTTGTACGGCGTTCTCCTCAGTTGCCGAAGGACTTTGTCCTTCATAGGTGCCGGTTGCGACGTACACTGAGTACGCCTTACCGCAAACCCTTGTGCGGCCTTGTCCAACACCAACTATGAAGAACGAAGTTCTTCGGCAAAAATCCGCATTTCTGAATTGGACACTTTAGAGTGCCATTATTTAGTCGTGGATGGACACTCGATAATCAACCGGCCCCCCCCAATTCCGCCAGACCATACATGAAATGCGTTCCAGGGGAACCGATAAACATCAGGTTGACAGGGATATTCCACTTTAGCGACAATTCCCGAATCAGGTCGGGACCGAATTTTCCGATTAGAGCCACGAACTCGACTTCGATTGTGGGATAGATACCCTCCAGCTTTTGTGTAACTTTGCTTGACATTGCGATTTATGTTTCATATTAGTAGCGCCCAAACATGAACATTCATATTTTCAGGCAATAATTTCCGGTTGCAGTTTACGATAGACTTTCAGAAAACGTTTTTGGCGGTGTTGTTGGTCGAAATCCTCGATGGCGTAGGCCAAAGTGCGCCTTACTCGGATTTGACCCTCTATCCTTGCCGAAATCCTTTTTCTGAAAGCCAATAAAAGGAGGAGTTTGATGAAATCGCTTTTTAAAAAAGCACCCGAATTGTTCATTTTGGTTGGGCTTATCATCATTGCCTATGCTGTCATGGGGATTTCGTCACAGTTACAGGGCAACGAGGTTTTGTCCGCCAACCAGATGTGGCTCATTGTGGTTGCTTCATTTGTTTTCAGTACCTTGATCGCTATCGTTGCGGTTGTTGCAGGCATTGGCGGCGGTGTTTTATTTACGCCTGTGATGTTGGCCTTTACCTCCATAGACACATTGCTTATTAGAGCAACCGGCCTTGTTGTCGCCATGTTCAGCGGGCTTATTTCCACGGGGCCTTTCATGAGGCAGGGGTTATCCGAAGTAAAAATTGTTTTTTACTGTTCCATACCGATTGTAGTCGGGGCAATGGCGGGCGCTTTCAGTGCCATCAAAATGGCGGCCGTAATGGGGGCAACAGGCGATGCCATCGTCAGGCTTGCCCTTGGCGGCGTTTTGGTGTTCATCGCGACGATGTTTATTTTGGGGGGATCCAAAACCGAATACCCGGAACCCAAAAAGGTTGACCCCCTTAGCAAGAAATTGGGTTTGAGATCCGCTTACTGGGAGGATTCACTTGGTAAGGTTGTAGAGTTCCAGGCTGGCCACTCCGTTCTTGGCTTTTTGCTCTTTTTTGTGGTGGGTTTCACAGGCGGCTTTTTTGGTCTTGGTGGGGGCTGGGCTGTGGTGCCGGTACTCAACCTGGTCATGGCGGTTCCCCTGAAAGTTTCGGCGGCCTGCAGCGGCGTATTGCTGGCGATGGGAAATGCGGCAGCGATCTGGCCATACATAATGACCGGCGCTCTCATAGCCGTCATGGCAATACCCTGGATGTTGGGTCAGGTCGTCGGAGGTATCCTGGGGGCATATATTCTTGTGGCTGTCAAAGCCGGATTTGTCAGGAATATTCTAATTGTCATTCTGTTCCTTACAAGCTTTAAACTCATTTCACGGGGTATAGAAGGACTTTTCCATATTAATATTCCATTTTTTTAGGAGGGAAAATGAACACGGAAACTAAACCAAAACCGCCATTTTCAGGTATAGTATATGGAGAGATCGTATATTGGGGCACACTTCTAGGGTGTGTTGTTTCCCTCGCCGGTTCTGTCCTCATGTTCGTGACAACAAAAAACTATCTTGATCCCGCTCACATGTTGACCGGAATCTGGCAGGGCACACCGGTAGCCAAGATCTGGGAAGGGGCAACCGGCGCTTTACCCCAGGGCCATTGGTACTTGGATCATTTGTCTACCGGCAACGGCCTTTCCGAGTTCGGCCTGGCCATTGGCGTATTTACCATTATTCCTGCTTGTATCGGAGCAGCTATCTTTCTTTTTAAAGAAAAGGCACCTGTATTCGCTACCATGGCCGCCATTGCAGCCCTCATTACAACCGTATCCATGCTGGGCGTGTAAGCGAACTAAGTCCGCTATTATAAGTTTAAAACACAAATAGCCTTCCTGCTAATACGGCGCAAGAAGGCTATTTCTTTTGCGAATTGTTATTATGCGTTTAAGGCCTGGGGCCGCTTTTCGAGGGCTTGGGGTTACAACGGTCTTGTTTTGATCCGTTTTAACACGGGACAACCATTACAGCGCACGGTGCATGGCCGATAACTTTCTGAGTCACACTGCCCATTAAAACGCTTTTAAGCCGGTTCTTTCCATGCGTTCCCATCACGATGAGGTCAATATTCTTTTCCTTTGCTTCTTCAACAATTGGCTTATGGGGCTGTCCACTTGTACGTATGATCGTCTCACATACGATATCTTCTTTTTCGATTCTGCTCTTGATTTTTTCAAGAGTTTCCCTTGCCTCCTTGGCCATCTTTTCTTCTACCCAAGGGGCGTGTGCCAAAGCTTCCGGAAATATTTCAACAACATGAACAGCGAAAACAACACTATTGCATACCCTCCCCAAACTTATTGCTTGTTCAACGATACTATCACAATATTCGGAACCATCGGCAGCAACAAGAATTCTTTCCCCTTTCGCCATGGGACATGTCATTTCTTCTTGTGTCATTCCAACATCCTCCTTAAAAATTTTCCAAAATACTCATCTAATAATAGTGGTGCGAGTAAAGAATTGTCAAACCATTTTTTTATACCGCCATATTTTGGTTTGGCACGTCATTATTTTCTTGACAAATATTTTTAGATAAAATTCTTTATTGTAATACATTATTTCATTTTGTGAGAGGAACCATGGATGTTGAACCGCTTCAGCGGTTCAAACCGTAAAAAGGAGGTCAACATGTCAAATCAGATGATCAAGTATGCTAAGAATGAGGCGATTGCAACGATCACACTTAACCGTCCTGAAAAATACAACACGCTTAGGCTCGAGATGCTCAACGAAATGGAAAACGCGCTCATGGACGCCAATCAAGATGATGAAATCAAAGTCATTGTCCTGGAGGGTGCCGGTGATAGTTTCTGCGGTGGGTTCGACTTTTCCGGCGGGCTGGAGCACTTCGAAATAATTAAGCAAGACGGCTACGATCCAGGTGTCGATATACATTGGGTGACCAATACCTACACTAGTTATGTTCCAAAGTTCATGGGTCTATGGCGTGGGTTAAAACCTACGATCGCCAAAGTTCATGGTTACTGTGTAGGGGGTGGATCGGAACTAGCTCTGTGTGCGGATCTGATCATCGCATCTGATGATGCTCGTTTCGGTACGCCTTATTCGAGGGTATGGGGCTGCCACTTAACCGGTATGTGGGTTTACCGACTGGGCTTGGCGAAGGCTAAGTACTACGCCCTGACCGGAGAGTGGGTGAGTGGTAAGGAGGCTGCGGAGATCGAGTTGATCAACTTTTCTTATCCGCTCGAAGAGCTCGATCATCGGGTTGATGAGCTGGCCAAGAAGTTGGCAATGATACCTCTGACTCAACTGATTTCGATGAAGCTCATCATCAATCAAGCCTATGACAATATGGGATTGCAGGGCACCCAGACGCTTGGCCCCATTCTTGACGGCGCCATGCGAAACACACCGGAAGGTCAGGAGTTTGTTCGTGTTGCCATGACAGGAGGTGTTAAATCTGCTGTGGAAAAGAGGGATGGGCCGTTTGGCGACTACAGCCAGGGCGCACGTGAGGATCAGCCACGAAAAAGAAGTGAGCTGGATTCGACTTGATAAGGCAGCTCGCATAGCGAAAGTTCTGCATCTTGTAATTGCAGGTTTTTAAGCATACTATGGCTAATCGTGCGCCATGGCCGGTGGGACCATGTCATCCACACGGGGGGAAAGGAAATATACATCAGCGACTGGCAGAATGACCGCATCCGCTTTTTGGAATACCAGATCGAAAAAAAACTCTATTGATATTATCCGTCCCTTTGACGTTCATTTAGATAGCGTCGCACAATTCCGGACAGGTTCAAGGACAGGGCCTCGGAGGGGTGTAGGTATTTGCCCCAAACCACTTCCCGCGCGTCAACCTCAAATTCGGTATTTTGCGTGAGGTTGGCTTCAAAAAAGATAACCGTATCCTTTTTATACTCCTTATCGCTGAAAAATTCGCCGGCCGCTGCTAATTGTTCGGCCTGAATCTGCAGATTGACTTCCTCGGCACACTCACGCGCCGCCGCCGCTTTCGGATCTTCGCCACGCTTCATGTAGCCCCCCGGAAGAGTGTAATAATCGCGATACGAATTTTTGATGATGAGAATCCGTTCGTTGTGCCATACGGCAACATGAACACCGAAGGTCGTGGGCCGGAACAGAAACCAGTAAACGAGGGCCAACCGGTAGGTGATCTTCAAGGCTGTCTGATAAATCCTATTCATCCCTCATTCCGGAAAAGTTTTATTAAAAACGCAGCAACAACTGAACAGACGG